>JAQXNW010000175.1 GCA_029098205.1 Eubacteriales bacterium
AGACTCTTGAGCGCGTCGGTCGTGCGCCCTTTCGAGTAGGATTCGAGCGTTTTTCCGACGGTGATCAGCGTGAGGATCATGGCGGCCGATTCGAAATAGAATTCGTTCATAACAGCCATCGCCGCTTCGCTGCCCTGGTGCACCTGCACGTACGTCATGTAGAAAAGCATGACGGTGCTGTAGGCGAACGCGGTGCCGGAGCCGATCGCGACGAGCGCGTCCATGTTCGGCGCGCGGTGGATCAGGCTCTTGAATCCGCTGACAAAGAATTTCCGGTTGATGATCATCACGACGATCGTCAGCAGCATCTGCATAAGACCCATCGCGACGTGGTTTCCGGCCATGAAGGGCGGAACCGGCCAGCCCCACATATGGGCGCCCATCGAAAAGTACATCAGAACCAGAAGCACGACGACGGACGACACAAGCCGCTTTACCATCGCCGGTGTTGTTTTGTCCTTCAGCGCTTCTTCTTCCGCCGCAAGTTTCGCGCTTGCGCCGACACCAGAAGATCCGGCATCGGCGCCGAAGCTTCTCTTCTTCGCGCCGTATCCGGCGTTTTCGACAGCATTTACGATCGCGGATTCGTCCGCTGTGCCTTCGACACGCATCGAGTTCGTCAGGAGGCTGACCGCGACGTTTGTGACGCCCGGAACCTTCGCGACGGCTTTTTCGACGTGCGCCTGGCATGCCGCGCAGGACATTCCAGTGACATCGTATTGATCTGCCATATCGATTTACCCCTTTCTGTGACTTTGCAGCCCAAAGCGCTATGCAGCACGGTTACTGACTTCACACTGTCCGCATAATGCTTACGTTTGATGCCCTATGCTTGATGCTTCATGCGCTTTGCCCTTGGCTACTTCATTAATTTCTGCAGCACCTTCACGAGCTCGTCGATGGACTCGTCCTTTCCGGCCCGGATGTCGTCCGCGACGCAGGAACGGATGTGCTGTGCCAGAAGTTCCTTGTTAAAGCTGTTCAGCGCGCAGTTCACGGCGCTGACCTGAATCAGGATATCTGGACAGTACGCATCTCTGTCAAGCATGCCTTCGATGCCGCGGAGCTGGCCTTCGATCCGCTTCAGCCGGTTCATGAGCTTCTTTTTCTCGTCGTCCGTTCTGTGCTTCTTCCGTGTGCAGCAGGCGTGTACACTTGCTTTGCCTTCGGCTTCGGCCTCGTCCGGTGACATCGCCGTCAGATTTTCATTTTCCGGTTTTGTATCTTTCGCGTTCAGTTCTCCCATGACGCTTCCTTTCTAAACAGGTGGATTTATTTTTCCGGCTGCGATTTCTGTACAATGCAGCCGGATGCGCGGTGCATACCCTATTAGGGTATATTTTGCTTTGCATTGAATATATACCCCTGAGGGGCATTTTGTCAACATGGCAGATACTTTTTTTGAAAAACGTGAGAAAGGTTTTCAGGGATGCGAAGCGGGCTGCTGATTTTGCGCCGGATAACGCAGCCTGCGAAAGCTTTTGGAAATCGGTGCCTTCTTGGCCAAATTAACGGATATGGCAGAACCGGAACCGGCTTCCTGCCTGCTGTCGTGAATCATATTTTCGGAAGGTTTCTGTTGCCCTATATTCTTTCGGGAATGAGACTCGGCATCACCGGCATCTGGGACGCGATGGCTATTGCGTTCATCGCAGCCTTCCTCACCGCGAATGTACTGAATCATTCGCTGACAAAGGAAATGAAGAGGAAGGCGCAGCCTCGCTGCAGCCGTAATGTCTTTTCCTTCCGGCGAATAAGGGAAAAAAGAATCTATATATCTGCCTTAAGGCGGCCGTTCGTATCGGCTTTCTTTACGAATGAACGGGCCGCCTTTTTTAATGGTATAATCCGCTCATATGCTTAAACAGAAAAACCAAAAGGCGTCAGAAAGCACCGGGGCCCGGCGTGCTCCCGCAGTTCCCGAATGCTGAGATTTACGCATCCCGTTTATGTTTCGACGCATACGCCGCTCGGGTACGAAAACCTGAAAGCAAGGCGCACCGTGGATCTTGACCATATGCCGGAGCCGCTTCCGGTGAAGGAAGTCATGATCAAAGAAGCCAGCGGCAAATACGTCTGCTCTGTCTGCGGCTATGTGTATGATCCGGCGGTCGGTGATCCGGAGCATGGCATTCCGGCCGGAACGTAGTTCGAGGATCTTCCGGCTGACTGGAAATGTCCGAGATGCAAACAGCCGAAGGAGAAATTCGAGCGCGCGTAGGACAAAGATCGTCCGCTGCGGTTCGGCTCTCTATGGATTCTATAAAACACAGATAAAGGAGCAAAACAAAATGGAAGAAAACGAAGATCGGATATGATAAGATTCCCTATAGAAAGGCAAAGACAGGGGCCGGAATCCCGGAAAGGGCCGGAATCCAGGAAAGGATTTCAGTCCGGAAAAGCAGGCAGAGATTCGGCGGATGCGGAAAGCAGGGGGGATCGGCATATGAATAATCTTATAAATGAGAATGAGATGTGGGAAGCGGTCAGAGACTGTGACACTTCCTTTGACGGAAAGTTTTATTACAGTGTGAAGACCACCGGCATTTACTGCCGGCCGTCGTGCAAATCTAAGCTTCCGAAGCGAGAAAATGTTGTCTTTTTCCGGACAAAGAAGGAGGCAGAGGAGGCGGGCTTCCGCCCCTGCAAACGCTGCCGCCCGGATCTCCTTCAGTATGATCCGGCTCTGGAGCTTTCGGAGAGAACGAAGGATCTTCTGGACCGTCATTTCAGCGACCGAGTGAGGATTGGAAAAGATATGAAGGAGATGGGCGTTAGCCGGAAGCATCTGACGCAGGTTTTTAAGCAGCAGTATCAAATCACGCCGTCGGAATACCTGAATCAGGTGAGAATCGCCGCAGCCAGAGAGATGCTGCGGAGTGGCACCGATATCGCGGACGCCGCCGGAATGGCCGGATATGAAAACTTATCGGAATTCTACAATCATTTCCGGAGAGAAACCGGGATGACGCCGGCGAAGTACCGGAAGATCTTTGCGGAAAATATCAGCCGGAGCCTTCTGGACACACCAATCGGCGCTCTTCGGATAATAGCGTCTACGGATGCGGTTCTTTCTGTAGAAACGGCGAATCGGGAAAGCTCCGATGCCGGAGAATGGGCCGGACAGATTCCACCGGATCGGATTTTGTCCGGGGATCCTTCGGGAGAACTTGTGAAGGACTGTCAGGCGGAGCTCTTAGAATATTTTTCTGGGAAGAGAAAAGTATTCGACCTTCCGCTGAGTCCGGAGGGACCGGATTTTCAGAAGAATGTATGGGGGCATCTTCGAGAGATCCCTTACGGAGAGACAAGGACGTACGGGGAACTTGCTCAGATGGCCGGAAACCGGAAAGCGTCCCGGGCGGTCGGTATGGCGAATCACGTAAATCCGATTCTGATTATGATCCCCTGCCACCGGGTCATCGGCGCGGACGGGAGCCTCACGGGATACGCCGCCGGGCTTGAAGTGAAGAAATATCTTCTTGGGCTGGAGAAAAGGTATTCAGCGTAAACAGGTATGCGACAAGAAAAAGGATTGCTGTATGGAGGAAGACTGCGGCATGAAAGGCGAAATTTTTCCATTCGGAGATCGGGAAATTTCATGGCTCTCAAGTCGGGATCCGGAGCTCGGATCGTTCATTTCCAGGATGAAAAAACCGGAGCGGAAGCTTTTTCCGGACATTTTCTCCGGACTTGTCTTCCATATCATTTCGCAGCAGATTTCGGTGAAAGCAGCGGAAACAGAATGGAAACGGTTTCAGGAATTGTTTTCGCCGGTAACGCCGGAAAATGTCCGCTGCTATTCCCCGGAGGAAATACAGAAGGCTGGGACAGCGCTCCGGAGAGCCGGATACATCCGGCGGATCGCGGAGCAGCTGTCGGATGGAACGATCAACTGGGAGGCTTTGCCTGAGGCCGGTGACAATGAATTTGATGATGCAGCCTTTGTCAAGGAAATTACGAAGCTTCCGGGTGTCGGGGAGTGGACGGCGGAGATGATTCTGATTCATGTGCTGAAAAGGCCGGACGTCATCAATTTCAAGGATCTGGCCGTCCGGAGAGGCATGCGCATGGTTTACCATGTACCCGCCATCAGCCGGGAGTTCAGAGAATTTCAGGAGCCACGACCCGGATTCCATACTTTTGATCGGCCGTTCAAAGCCGACGGGCAGGCTGGAGCCGGAATCACAGAAGACCTTCCTTGCGAAAACGAGGTAAGCGGGAAATGAGTCATGGAAAGAGAGCAGATTCTAGCGGAACTGGAGAAGCATGTGGACAAAAAATACAGGAAATTTTCGTCAGGCCTTCTTCCCGGAGTAAATGCCATTCTGGGCGTCCGGCTTCCGGAACTAAGGAAAATGGCTAAGCGGATGGCGCGCGAAGGTTGGAGGGAGAACCTCCGCCAGCTTTCGGAGGAGACATTTGA
>JAQXNW010000176.1 GCA_029098205.1 Eubacteriales bacterium
ACGGGAAATCGCGCTTCACGAGGATCGACGCGCATTCATCGATCAGATCCTTTCCAGCATCGAAAATGAAAGCTATTCTTCTGTAGTCTATAGGGATAAGGACGGAATGCCGCGGGAATACAGCATTTTCCCGCTGAAAGAATACGAAGAAAGCTGCACTTCTTTGTCATTTCCTACTCTCAGCTCGGCCATGGAGTTTTTCTACGAGAACCGGACTGAGAGCAGCCGCGCGAAGCAGCACTCCCATGATCTGATCCATTCGGTAAAACGCCGGCTGGAGAAACTGTATCTTAAGAAACAGAAACTGTCCGAAGAACTTCTTAAGGCAGAGAATTCGGAAAATCTTCGTCTGTACGGGGAGCTTCTGACCGCGAATCTTCATAATGTACCGCAGGGAGCGAAGGAAATCACAGTCATCAGCTACTATGACGAAAAGCCGGTCACGATTCCGCTGGACCCGCGGTACACGCCGAACAAAAACGCGCAGCGTTATTTCAAGCAATACGGAAAATCCAAAACTGCCGTAAAGGAAAAACAGATCCAGCTGGAAGAAAACCAGCAGGCCATTGATTATCTCGAATCTGTGCTCACATACCTGAATAATACAAGTGATATCCGGGACATCGAAGATCTCCGCCAGGAACTGATCGAAACCGGCTATTTAAGAGACCGAAAAAAGCAGAAACAGCCGCGCGCGAAGAAATACCGTCCTTCTCCGATGCGTTTCTACACCAGCGATGGATTTCTCATGCTAATCGGCCGGAATAACAAGGAAAACGACGCCCTGACGCTCCATATCGCTTCAAAAAACGATTACTGGCTTCATACGAAAGATATTCCGGGCTCTCACGTTATCCTGGAAACAAACGGAAAAGAGCTTACGGAAACCGCCGTTTACGAAGCCGCGTCCGCAGCCGCCTACTTCAGCAAGGGCCGAGCCGGAGAAAATATTCCCGTTGACTATGTGCGTGTCCGTTATGTAAAAAAGCCATCCGGCGCGAAACCGGGCATGGTGATTTTTACTAACAACCGGACTGTCTATGTCAATCCGAAAAAACCTGCACGGACAAAGCTGGAAGAATGAAAGAAGCGCGGCATCCGATCATGCCGCGCCTTTCTCTATAGACTTCAGACTTCCTTTTCTGTCTGCATCTTCTCTTCCGTCATTTCCTGCTCCAGACGGTTGATCTGATCTCGTATATTCAGCATGCGCATATCCGTATTCGCAATCGTATCCGCGCATTCCCTAAGATCATGATAGATCACATCCGACGCTTCTTTCGGGAAATCTTTCTTGTATTTCATGCGGTGCTCCAGATTCGCCCAGAAATCCATTGCAACCGTACGAACCTGAACTTCCACCTGCATCGGTCTTTTCTCACTGGAAAAAAATACGGGAACTTCCACAATAAGATGAAGGCTCCGGTATCCGTTCGGCTTCGGATGGCCGATGTAATCCTTTGTTCGGATCAGCGTAATATCATCCTGCTGAACCAGCATCTTCGCCACTTTATAAATATCATCCAAAAATGGACAGATTACCCGGATTCCCGCGACATCATGAAGGTTTTCCTCAATCGATTCCACCGTCAAAGGGAAATTCTGCCGAATCAGTTTTTCATAAATACTTTCCGGTGTTTTTCTCCGGGAGCGGATCGATGAAATCGGGTTCGACGGCGCGGAAAAAGCGAGTTCATCATTCAGAATTTCAAGCTTCGTCATAACTTCCCGAATCGCGGAGTCATAACGAATCATAAGAATCTGAAACTCCCGGGAGTTCTCCATTTCAATTAATTCCATATATTGTTCCCCTGCTGTTATTTCTGTACGCTCTCCGTAAAACAGCTCCGCATCCGCTCAGCATATGTTGGCGAAGTATATTTCGACGAAGGAAGTACATTGTATTCCTCATTTCATCTGTCCTACAATCCCTTTAGAAGCCAAGACAGAAAAGGACGGTGCGAAATGATCAGACGATGCTCTATATGCGGAAGAACGGAGTGCATTCTTCCGTTCAAACACGGATTCATCTGCAGGCTCTGCCAGGAAGAACTCAGAACCATTTCTCTTCCCATTTCGCGGGAAGAAGAGAAGGCTGCCAGAGGATCTGCGGATACCTCCCGCACGGGGCATCCTCATCGCACAGATATAACGATGAACTGACAGCACGCCGAAACTTCACTCACCAAAAATTTTCTTGCGCCGTTCTTCTGTTCTTGCCCGGGCCGGCGGATTTCTCCGATTTTTCCGGCCTAATTTTTCTCCATCTTAACCAGCTCTTCCTGAAACCAATCCGGAAGCGATACTTCAAAACGTAGGAACTCACCTGTCCCTGGATGCGTAAATCCAAGCACACCCGCATGAAGATACTGACCGCTTCCATGCGCCCGGTCCTTCCGGACGCCATAGAGCGGGTCGCCCAGAAGGGGATGCTTTATATAGGCCATATGAACGCGGATTTGATGCGTTCTTCCAGTTTCAAGCCTGCACTCCACAAGCGTCGCTTTCCCGAATCTGCGGATTACACGGTAATGTGTGACCGCGCGCTTGGGATTGCTGCCGTTTACCGCACGTCTAAGGCGGTTCTTCGGATCTCTCCCGATCGGAACATCTACTGTTCCCTCGGATTCCTGCATATTATCCCGGACCAACGCTGTGTACACCCGGAGCACGGAATGCACCCGGAACTGCTCCGCCAAATTTAGGTGCGCCTCGTTTGTCTTCGCGCATACAAGAATTCCGCTTGTATCTTTGTCAATCCGGTGTACAATCCCTGGTCTTCCCGGGCCGTTTACATCAGAAAGCATTCCGCCTGTATGCCATAGAAGAGCATTCACAAGCGTTCCTGATGTATTTCCAACCGCCGGATGTACAACCATCCCCCGCGGTTTATTTACGACAAGCAGGTCTTCATCTTCATAAAGAATATCGAGCGGAATCTCTTCCGGTTCAATCAAATCCGGTTTCTCCTCCGGAATCTCCACAGATATCAGATCACCTGCAGAAAGGCGGATTTTCCCTTTCAGGCAGGTATCCTGATTCCGGGAGACGAGCCCGCTTTCAATCAATTTTGATGCCTGGTTTCTGGAAAGATCCGGCACCTTAGAGGCAATGAACGCGTCCAGGCGAATAGATTCTTCCTCCTGCCGAACCAGAAGAGATATCTTTCTGGAGCCGTCCTCTTCTCCCCTTTTCATAAAGCCGGTATCCTCTGACATCCGTGATCTCTCCCAACCGAAGCTGCACTATGAAAAACTGAAAGCAGGAACATTAGATCCCTGCTTTCAATGATTATGCCCATATTCAAAAAACTATTTTTTTCTCCTCTTTCCGGTTCTTCCTGCCATCCGGTCAGACAGAAGCGCATAAAGAAATACCATCGCACACCCCAATGTCACACAAATGTCCGCACCATTAAACACCGGCGGGAAGAAAGAAAATGAGATCATATCCGTCACTTGATGAAACAGCAGACGATCAATCAGATTTCCGATCCCTCCTGCCGCGATCATCGTGAGGGCTGCCTTAAGAAACGGATGCGCATTCTTATTCCGAAAAATATAAATGAAAAAAACTGCCGCAACCGCAATCGGGATGAAATTCAGGAACGTCCGACCCGAAAATATTCCAAATGCAGCGCCCGGATTGTAAACAAGCTGTATTTTCAGAATTCCACGGATCACGGAAACAGAAGCGCCCGGAAGAAGGTATCTCCGCACCAGCCATTTGGTTCCCTGGTCTCCAATCAATATAAGAATGGTCAGGATAATATAAGGCATGATGTTCCTCGATTACTTCTTGTTTTCCTTATTTTCCGCGATTTCCCTGTCGATTTCATCGATATAATCCTCTTTCGAAGTCAAAGGATCTTCTTCGGAGCGAAGCATCTCTTTCGCCTTCTTAGCAAGATCTTCTTTCGAAATCACACGCGTTTTCCCAAGATCTTCGGGCCCTCTCCGGTAAATCTGCGTCTGATCCGGATCAGACGGCCGGACAGGGACAGGCTCCGTTTTTTCTTCTTTCGCTTCGGAACGGAGATCGTCTTTCCGGATTACCTTTGTCTTTTCAAGGTCTGCACGGGTCTGAGACATATCTTCCGGAGCATACGAAGCGGCAGCACCCGTTTTATCGGAGCTTGAGATTCGCAGAGTTTCATTATCCCGCTGATGTTCGATTTCAGTTTCCAACCCTTCAAATAGGTCGTCGACGCTCTGATCCACACGTCCCAGTTCTTCATTTAAGAGGTCACGGAATTTCTCGCGGAATTTCGTGATCTTCCGCTGCAGCATTTCCGCTTCTTCCGTATACGAAGCGACAGAATCTTTTGCACTTCGGATAATTCCATCCGCATCCAGATGGGCGTTTCGGATAATCACTTCCGCGCGTTTTTCTGCACTTTCTGAAATATCGTTCATCAGGCGCTTCGCTTGCTCCAGCGTATTCATCACGGAATTCTCAGAACGCTTCTGCTCTTCGATTTCCTTCCGAAGCTTGCTGATTTCCGCATGACAGTTTCGGTTCTCATCCAGCACATTCTGATAATCGATTGTCAGCTGGTCCAGAAACTCATCGACATCTTTACGGTTATATCCTCTGACCGAATTTGAAAAACGAACGGTCTGGATTTCCTTCGGCGTAATCATATTCTGTCTCTACTCCTCTAATAAACGGTCCTTCTATATCAAAAGCAAAAGACGGATTATCACGCGCTCTGCAATTTCGATCAGAAAAAAAGTAAGGAGAACCGAAAAATCAAACATCCCCGTATTAATCCCAAGCTTCGCAATCAAAGCGCGGGAAGGCTTCACAAGCGGCTCGGTAAAATTAACCAGCCATCGATAAACCGACCCCACCCGAGAATACGGATTCATAACGGCAAACCAACTGAGGACCGCTCTCAGGCAAAGAAACAGAATCAGAATATTCGCCAGCAGAGCGACCGCATGAATTAATATTACTATCAAAATATATTACCTCCAGGGATTCGAAGTATCTTTCTTCGCATCCTGCTCAGGAGTAAAATCAAAATTCGATTTTTCCGGCTGCTGACCGCCAGCAATATCCACATTTTCCGGAGCGAATACGAAAATATTATTCGCCACCTTCGTCACATTTCCATTCAGCGCGTATATCGCCCCGCTCAGGAAATCAAAGATCTTTCTTGCGGTATCGGTTTCAATTTTCTCCAGATTGATGATAATCGGTCTTCTGGATTTCAGACTGTCCACCAGTTTCGGGCATTCTTCGAATGACTTCGGCTCAATCAGAAGAAGCTTGAACGTTCCTGCATTCGTCTGCGCGGTAAAACGACGTTCCTGCGGTTTTACCTGCGTATACGGAGCACGTTTCTTCTCTTCTGTAAATCTCGGCTTTTCTGCGCGGACGTTCTCTTTCTCGAGTTTTGCTTTCTCCTCTTCTACGTCCTCTTCCGTGATTTCATCTTCCGGATCCACTTCTTCAATACCAATCAGTTTTTTCATGGAATCGCCGATACCCATAAATGTTTCCTCCTGCTGTCTTTTACTTTTCTTCGCTTCTATAATCTCTGTTCCCGAAAATAGCTGTTCCGACACGAACCATATTGGATCCTTCTTCAACCGCTACTTCAAAATCATTCGTCATTCCCATGGAAAGATACTTGAAATCGATCCGATCCGTGTGCTCCCCATTCGCGTATTTATCATACAGCCGTTTTGCTTCTCTGAAACACGGCCTAGTATCTTCTGGATTTTCCTCAAACGGCGCAATGCACATAAGTCCGGAAATCCGGACGTTCGAGCATTCATCCGCAATTTCCCGGATCATCCGGTCCAAATCGTCTTCGTCGATTCCGAACTTACTGTCCTCGTGCGCGATATTCACCTGAATAAGAATATCCATGACAAGTCCATGCTGCGCCGCTCGTTTGTCAATTTCCTTAGCAAGCTTCACGCTGTCGACGGAATGAATCATTACGACCTGATCAATGATCTGCCGCACCTTATTTGTCTGGAGATGTCCGATTAAATGCCAGCGGACCGGCTTCACATCCTCTTTTTTCCGAAGAATCTCCTGCACCTTGTTTTCAGCGATATCCGTGACGCCGGCATCGATTGCCTCGTTCATTTCATCCGCCTCATGAAGTTTTGTCACTGCGACCAGCGTGACATCTTCCGGATTTCTGCCTGAACGAATCGCTGCTTCACGGATTCTGCGTCTGACTTCTTCAATATTCTCCTTAATGGACATTTTCTATCTGCCTCTTTTCAATATCTCATCGTAATTATTTACTGTATCGACCAGCTTCCCATCCGGATCCGTATAGGAAGTACTCTGAATGACTGAACGCTCTCCGTCCGTCGAGATTACTAAAATCGGCGTAAATTTATAATTCCCGTTTTTCTGTCTTACGTAAACACCCTGCTGCCCGTTTTTCTTCGAAATACTGGAATTCGGGATCAAAAGCCCCCTTGCGTCGCTGGTAATCGTTCTTACATCCTGCACCCGGGTTTTCGCGAACCCCTTGTAATAATCACGGGTCTCAACAATCAGCATGGTTTTCCCTGATCCGGCCTTTTTCACCGCATATACTTCCCCGCGGATGGTTTTCCGGCCGTCAATCCGTACCGATATATCGTTTCCCTTCCGGTACCTCTTCTGATGATCCGACGGGACAAAGCATACGATATACCAGGCCATTCTGTCACAGATTTTGAAGACCGGATCTCCCTGAGAGATGTCCGTTTTCGGAAGATCAAGAACGTTCTCTCTCTCCAGACGGCTGTAATAGCTCTCTGTTTTCTTCAGCATCGTCTCCGGCGTAAGCTCCGCCTCATACCCGTCTACGGAATAAGTGACAACACCTTCTTTCCCGGCGGTATAAGCTTCTGTACGGACAGTATGGTTTCCCAGCCGGTCCAGAACATTCCTGAACTCCCGGGATGGTTCATCTGAATTGTTGGAAGAATCCGGCACCAGTTTCAAAATCCGGGTTCCCTTCCGAACCAAATCTCCTTCAGAGATGTATCGGTTGGCGCTTCCGGATCCAGCGGCCGTATAAACGGTTTCCGTCCGGACGAAATAGCCCTTCTGTTCGTCATAAACTTGTAAACGCCCATATTCCGCAGTATAAGTTGTCCGAAGCGCACCTGTCACTGTCGGTATGATGTAAATCAAAACATACAAAACAGCAAGAAGCGCCAGAAACAAAAGAAGCGGCTCTTTCTTTAATCTGCTCATGATACCTCATTTAGCATTCTACAACAGATGTCTGACTTTTTCTATGACTTTCTGTTCATCTTTCGCGAATCCCCCAGGATTCTTCACGAATTCTTCAAACATCTCCGGCCTTTTTTTCTTTGTCAGGATCAGTGCCTGCTCCATCCGCCAAAGGTGAATTTTCCGATGGTCCCCGCTGAGAAGGATTTCCGGAACCTCCATGCCTTCATAATTTCTTGGCTGCGTATACTGCGGGTATTCCAAAAGACCGGAATAAACCGATTCCTCCAGCGCCGAATCCCTGCTTGCCAGAACTCCCGGAAGAAGCCGGGTCACCGCGTCGATTAAAACCATCGCCGGAAGTTCCCCGCCGGTTAGAATATAATCACCGATAGAAACTTCTTTTATATTCCATTTATCCAATATGCGCTGATCAACCCCTTCGTAATGCCCTGCCAGAAGCACAATTTCTTCTTCAGCCGCAATCTCTTCAAGGAGCTTCTGATCCATTACATCGCCACGGGGAGACAGATACAGCACCGGCTTTCTCTCCGCTTCCAGATCCTTAAGCGCGTCATCAATCGGCTGCGCCGTCATCAGCATGCCAGGGCCGCCGCCGAACGGAGTGTCATCGGTTCGTTTCCGCTTATCCCTGCTGTAATCCCGGATATTCCGAACGTCCAGAGAAATAATTCCATCTCTGGCCGCGCGTCCGATCATACTGGCATCCAAGGCCTTAAACATTTCCGG
>JAQXNW010000177.1 GCA_029098205.1 Eubacteriales bacterium
CGATGGAGCCAAGAATCTCGAGGTCATAAATTTCCGAGAATTCTTTTCCATAGCCGAATGTGCCGCTGGCGGGGATAATCGGATTGTCCAGCCTTACCCCGGATAAAGTCACTTCCGTAGCTTTCATAGATTTTCCCCCTCCTGCTGCCAGATAATTTCATTATAATCAAGCACCGGTCCGTCCTTGCAGATCCGCTTGATTCCGTTTTTAGTACGGATGGAGCAACCCATGCAGGCTCCGAATCCGCATCCCATCCGTTCCTCAAAACTGAACTGTCCGGCTTTCGAATGATCGTATACAGCGCGGAGCATGGCTTTCGGCCCGCAACAGCAGACATAATCATAGGAAAGGCGGTCCATGATGTCAGTGACAAGCCCCTTTTCGCCGAACGAACCGTCCGCGGTCGCGATGATGGGTTCGACTCCGAGGGCGCGGAAATCGTCGTAAGGCAGGATATCATTCCGCGTGTTAAATCCGAGAATCACAAATGGTTTTATGCCGCGCGCCGTCAAAGCCTCTGCAAGCGCGTACATGGGTGGCATGCCGATTCCGCCGCCGACCAGAAGCGTTTTATCCGGGCATCGGGAAACGTCGAAGCCGTTTCCCAGCGGCATCAGTACGTCCAGCTCGGTTCCGCCGGTGAGATGTGCCAGAATGTCGGTTCCTTCTCCGACGATTTTAAATAGGATGCGGAGTGAATTCCGGTCATACTGCCAGATCGAGATCGGTCTTCGGAGAAAGGTTCCGGGGACCTTGATGTTGATAAACTGCCCGGGGGCCTGAATTTCGCTGCAGTCTCCCGTGAGGCGGAGCGCAGCGGTCGTCCGCGTAAGCTGCTGGACTTCGCTGACCATCAATGTCTGTTCTTTCATAATGATTTCCTGATTTATTCTGTTTCTGTGATTTTGTATATTCCTGTATTCCGCCGATTGATGCTGCCCGGTGAATCAGCCGTATATTTTCTTCCCTCCGAGGAACGTCATCACGGTTTTTCCGTGGACTTCCCATCCTTCGAAGGGCGTGGATCTTCCCATGCTTGCAAATTCCGAAGGATCGATTTTGTACGTGTCGGTAATGTTCTGCACAGTAAGATCCGGCGCGTCGGTTCCGCTGGCCGCGCTGCTGGTGAACAGAGAGCTTACAGGGATCCCAAACCGTTTATTCGGACAAAGGGACATTTTTTCTACGAGCATCGGGAGCGTCAGAAGACCGGTTTCCACAAATTTTGTATACATAACCGGGAAAGATGTCTCAAGCCCGATCACTCCGTTCGCGGAGCGGTGAAGGCCGCGGCTCTTCTCCTCTTTCGAATGCGGCGCGTGGTCTGTTGCGATCATGTCGACGGTTCCGTCCAGAAGTCCCTGGATCAAAGCTTTTCGATCCTGCTCGTCCCGGAGCGGCGGGTACATCTTATACCGCGCGATTTCCGGGCTGTCCAGAGGAAATTCTGCAAGCGCCTCATCGGTCAGGGTCAGGTAATGAGGACCGGTTTCGCAGGTGACATTAATGCCGGATTTTTTTGCGTCCCGGATGATTTCGATGCTTTCCTTTGCCGAAACGTGGCAGACATGGTAGGCGCATCCGGTATCGTCGGACAGGCGGACGTCCCGCTCGATCTGACGCCACTCGCTTTCCGATGTGATTCCAGTAAGACCGTGCGAAGAGGCGAACCGGCCAGCATGAAGATCGCATCCGCCGACTAGTGATTCATCTTCGCAGTGCGCGGCGATCAGTTTTCCAAGCTCTTTTGACAAAGACATCGCGTCCCGCATAAGTCCCTCATCCTGAATGCCTTTTCCGTCATCGCTGAATCCGCATACGAGCGGCGCGATGGACTCCATATCGGAAAGAGGGCCCCGCCCGTTCTGTTTTTTCGTGATCGTGCCGTAAGGCGTTACGCGTACGATCGCGTCGCGGCGGATGATATCGAGCTCTTCCTGGACGGCCTCAACATTTGACGGCGCAGGTTTCAGATTCGGCATCGTCATCACTTGCGTGAATCCGCCCCGGCAAGCCGACAGGCTGCCGGTCCGAACAGTGCCTTTGTAGGAAAAACCCGGCTCACGGAAGTGTACATGAACGTCCGTGAAACCGGGTAATAGAACGCATCCGGAAAGGTCAAAAACTTCGGCCTCCCGAAGATCCTGTCTTTCGGAAAGAAGTCTCCCGATATCGCTGTGATCGAAAACAGTCCATCCGTTTTCAGAAACAGCTAAATCCTTTCGCTGCATTTTTCCCATCCGATAAAGTTCCGCGTTTGCGAGAATGATGGCCATGAAATCTCCTCTCAGCTTCTGAATACCGTCTGAATCAGCCCCGGGGCGGAAGAGGATCCGACCTCCAGCCATTTCAGAAGCGGATTGTCATAATATATTGTGCCGCTGAAGAACGAGTGATTCAGCGATTCAG
>JAQXNW010000178.1 GCA_029098205.1 Eubacteriales bacterium
TTCCAGACTTTTTGCCCGCCGCGCGTTTAATATTGACAGCCTCGCGGTAGGGGAAACCGACCGGCACGATACATCCAGCATGACGATCGTTTCGAACGGCGACCAGCGGACGATCGATCAGATCGAGAAGCATCTCAACAAGAGAATCGACGTGATCAAGGTCCGCCGTCTTGAGGAGAAGCAGTGCATCCAGCAGGAGATGATGCTGATAAAAATCGCGTACAATCAGTCAAACCGAGGCTCGCTGATTGAGCTTTGTCAGATCATGCATGCGGAAATTCTCCATCTTTCGCCGAAGCATGTCATTGTGGAGATCCACAGCACGTCCGAAACGCTGAATGAGTTCGTGGAAATGGTCCGCCCATACGGAATTTCTGAGATCCAGAGAACGGGAACGATTGCCATCGGGAAACATTAATGTATTTTCGAAAATTGAAAGAGAATACAGGTTCAAAAGGGGTTATAATAAAATTCCCGAGGCAATTGTAATCAGAACTAGAAGACCGGATTTTTACCGGCGGGAAGGATAAGACAAGATGGACAGAGTTTCACTGAGTAAAACGAAGGAAGACGCGGGCGGCATTTTCGTCATCGACGGATCGATGTCGACGGCGCTGGAAGATTTGGGATGTGATCTCAACAACCGTCTCTGGACGGCGAAAATTCTGGCGGAGCAGCCGGAAAAGGTGCGCCAGGTGCATATGGATTATTTTGAAGCGGGTGCGGACTGCGGGATTACGGCCAGCTATCAGGCGTCAATTCCGGGACTCATGGAAGCGGGATATACCGAAGAAGAGGCGGAGGATATCCTGAAAAGATCCGTCCGGATTTTCCTGGATGCCCGGGATGAGTGGGTAAAAAAACACCCGGACCGTCCGACGCCGCTCTGTCTGGCTGCATGCGGCCCTTACGGGGCGTATATGGCGGACGGAAGCGAGTACCGCGGACATTACGGAGTATCCGCAGAGGCGCTTCGGAAATTTCATAAGAGGAGAGCGGAGCTTCTGTGGGAAAGTGGTGCCGATATTCTTCTGTTTGAAACGCAGCCTTCTTTGGAAGAGGCGAAGATTGAGGCGGAAATCGCGGAGGAGATGGGCGCGGATTACTGGATCAGCTTCTCCTGCATGGATGGTACGAGGACTTGTGAGGGAACTCCGATCCGTGAATGCGCGGAGTTGTTCTCCGAAGGCTATCCGCATCTTCGGATGATCGGCGTAAACTGCACGAAACCGGAATACATCAGCAGTCTGATCCGGGAGCTAAAATCTGCGACCGATCTTCCGATCGGCGTGTATCCGAACAGCGGAGAGACGTACGACCCGAAGACAAAGACCTGGACGCACAGTGCGGCGGGGGAGAATTTCTTCGGAAAGGCTGCATATGGCTGGATGATGGACGGAGCGTCCGCGGTGGGTGGCTGCTGCACGACTGTTGGAAAGCATGTCCGGATGGTGAAGGATGCCAGAGACCGCTATTATGAGGCAGGCTGTCCGACGCGGTAAGACCTGGTCAATGCGTTTTTGAACGGACAAAGAACCGAAATATCTTGGATTCCCGACCGGGAATCCATTTTTTGTGCCGTTTTTCGAACATTTTCACATTCTTGTATGGGAATTCTCTGTTTTTCCCCGGAGAGCGGAATTGAAATTTCGGTGGCATTCGGCCGGCGGTAAAGAACGATTCCCGGTGTGGTTTTTCGTTTTGTACTAAATTCGATTTCTGATAAAACTGAATTGCATTTTAATTGTTCAGGTGCTATAACTTCAATTATTCCTTTTGGGGGGTGTATTGATTCTTGATACATTCGGCATGGACGAAGCTGCTTTTATGGACGAAGCAGGTTCTATGGACGGAGAGCCTTCGTCCGGCGGATTTAGAAAGGGGTTAACGGGTGAATATTCCATTCTGGCTCTGCATCCCATTTATCGGGATGCTTGCGTGCGTCGCGCTGATGCCGGTGCTGAAGGCGGACTGGTGGGAAGCGCACCAGCCGGTGGTCGTTCTCGGTTGGTCGGTGATCGTCGTTCTGCTGTACGCGGTCCGGTTCGGCGGGTACGCGTCGCTTCACATGACGGTGAACTGCTTTGTCAATGATTATCTGACGTTCATCGTGCTTCTTTTCGGACTGTACTGCGCGTCCGGAAATATCTCGTTCGAAGGAGACATGGCGGGATCGCCCAGAGTCAATGTGGCTCTCCTGGGAATCGGAACCTTTCTTTCCAGCCTGATCGGGACGACCGGTGCCAGCATGCTGATGGTCCGTCCTGTGATCAAGATGAATTCCTGGCGGCGCCATCGTTCGCACATCATGATTTTCTTCATTTTTATGGTTTCCAATATGGGAGGATGCCTGACGCCGGTCGGCGATCCGCCGCTTCTGATGGGCTTCATGAATGGTGTGCCGTTTACCTGGAGTTTCCATCTTCTTCCGATCCTTCTTCTCAATATGGTGATTCTTCTGACGGTCTTCTACTGGATTGACCGGAAGTATTATCTTATGGACGTCGCGAAAGGATACTGCCCGGATATCCGGAAGCCCGGCACGGAGCTCAAGCTCCGCGGCGCGCATAACCTGCTGTTCTTCGTGATGATTGTCTTCGGCGTCATCCTGAGCGGCGTGCTTCCGGGACTTTCGGCGTTTAAGGATGCACAGGGAAATGTCCGCGGAATTCCGATTATGAAGGGCGTAACGCTTACGTACCCGGCCCTCATCGAGGTCGCGGTCATTCTTCTGGCAGCGTGGCTTTCCTTTCGGACGACGGACGAGAAGGTCCGGAGAAGCAATCATATGACATGGGGAGCGATCAAAGAAGTCGCGGTTCTCTTTGTCGGCATATTTCTCACGATGCAGCCGGCGCTGGAGCTTCTTAAGTCAGTCGGTCCCAAGCTGGGCCTGGACAAAGCGGCTCAGATGTTCTGGGCGACCGGTTTCCTTTCCAGTTTCCTGGACAATACGCCGACCTATCTTGTATTTTCTACGACGGCCGGAGCGCTTGGGTTTGCGAAGGGCATTCATACGGCGCTTGGAATCATCCCGAGCCGGATGCTGATGGCGATTTCCGCAGGCGCAGTATTTATGGGCGCGATGACGTACATCGGAAACGCTCCGAATTTCATGGTGAAGTCGCTTTCGGATGAAAACGGTATCCGGATGCCTTCGTTTTTCGGATATATGAAGTGGTCGGTTCTTGTATTGGTGCCGCTCTTCATGCTGGATATGGCTGTATTTTTCCTCTAGGAGGTGCTTGAAATGCTTCGGTCGAAGAAAAAAGAAGAGAGACGGAAGGCGCAGGGCGGAGTGTCCGGGAAATTCGGAAATTCCGGAAAAGGAGCGCTCGGGGAAAAAGAAGGCGCGGAGACTTTGTCCAAAGAAAGCCTCGTCAAGTTCGCGGAAGACGTGTATGATCTGGATCAGCAGGTGTATCATGCGGTCGGATCGGATCTGGGACGGGTTTTCGGATCGGATCGGAAGCGGAGCATCCGGGTGATTATGAATGCGGTGGAGCATGGAAGCGATCATATCATCCGAAGCGAAGTCGCGCTGATCGGAAATATGGCAAGAACGATTTCGGACGATGACGTCCGGCGTGAAATCATGGGCCGCTATGACGAAATCATGACGAGAATGGACCGGATTCTGACCGGAAATTATGACGTGGGGATCCTGAATCAACAGCAGGCGAGTATGGATCTCCTGAACTGAAAAGACCGGTTCAAAGACGCGGATCACCGGATCATCTGCATCAGCCGTTCGTATGGCTGCGGCGGGGGATCCATCGGATTCGGCCTTGCCGACGCGCTTCATATGGACTTTTACGACGCGGAAATTTTCTCAGCGGTGCTCCATCGTCTGGAGGCGGAAAATATGGGCGTTCCGGATGAAGAGCAGATGGAACCGCTTCACAGCTGGGATAAAATCGATGAAAAGCAGAATCCGGGCCTTTCGTACGAGGACAGGAAGGTTTCAATCCGGAAGCGCCTCCGCAGGCTGAATCAGTACCACGGCCTTCCGACGAGAGACGCCGTGTTTTTCAACCAGACGGATCTCATTCTGGATCTTGCGAAGCGGAAGGATTTCGTCGTAATGGGAAGGTGCGCGGATCAGATTCTGAGCAACCATGACATTCCGCATGTCAGCATCTTTCTGACTGCGCCGGAGGAGCGGAGGATTGAAAGAGCCGGAAATATCAATCACGTCGATTATAAAACCGCGAAGAAGCAGGTGCGCGAGGTGGACAAAGCCCACGCGAAGTATTATCGGTATTTCACCGGGAAGCAGTGGGGCGAGGCAAAGAATTACGACCTCTGCATCAACACCTCGATCTTCGGCGTGCAGGGGACGATTGATTTTATTCTGGGTATGATCGGCGCTCCGGATAAGCGGAAAAAGAATGTAGTCCGCGCGGAGAACATTAAATCCGCAAGCGATGAGATTCTTAAAGCCGCGGGCGAAGCGGCCGTTAATTCCGCCGGTGAGGAGACTGCTGCATCCGCGGGCGGACAGGCCGTTAATTCCGCGGACGGGCAGGCTCCGGAAGAGTCCGGCGCTCCGTCGAAGCGGCAATAACCGCGGTTCCGGCAGAGGTGAGAACGGTGCACAGAATGAGAAGCTCCCGGACGCCGGCATGGTCCAGTACGGCGCCTCCGGCGATGCTTCCCAAGATAGAGCCGAGCGCGATCATCATTGTGTAAAGAGCCTGTCCTTTTACAGCTTCGCCGGGATCCATTCGTTCGCTTGTGTATTTGATGATCGACGGAAGAAGCAGCGGATAGGAAATCAGTTGGCAGAAAACGCCCAGATAGAGCATCGGCACGCTTCCGGCGATTGTGTACGCAGTGATCCGGATAAACGCGGACAGAGTAATCTGCTCCGCACTGCCGGTTCCCTGGGTATTTTTTTGCCCGGACAAAGGCGCGGTCCGCTTAAGCAGAGCCTTTGACCAGAGAAGTCCGATAATTAAGAACGCGCATCCGACAAGGTTCGTAATCGGGATCATCCGAATGCCGGCGTCATGGATCGTCCGTCCGATAATCATCGTCGCGGCGGAGTAAAACAGGGAGTCAATCGCCCGGTCGATGACGAAATTGACCGGAAGCCCGCCTTTTTCCATCTGAAAGCTGAGCGCGTTCAGGTGTGTCTGGAAGGTCGCGTGAATGGTCAGCGCGGCGGTATAGGCGATGAAGAGCAGCAGCGTTTTGCTGGTCAGAAACAGAAGAAGAATCTGAAGACCGGCGAAGCATCCCGCGAGAATCACCAGAATCCCGCTGACGGAAAGACGCCGGGAGCGATCTGAAGAAGGATCGCGAAGATATTGGAAACGGCGAGAAGGATTCCGATTTCCGAATTCGAGTATCCGCATTCCAGAAGGTAATAGGACGCGTAGCTCAGGATGGCAGCGTATCCGATGGTGTATACGGAATAGGATAATGTGTAGGCGGCGTTGCTCTGAAATTTCATGGGCAGTTAGATCCTTCTCCCTTAGGTGAAATCGAAATTAATGTTCTAATAAAATGGAAAAAGCCGGAAAACCGGACGCTTCAGATCCGGATTCCGCTGTTTTTTTATTTTATCAGCGGGTATTTTGTGATTCAATATAGAAAGAGTCTTTTGTGGCTCTATTCTATCATGGAAGGCATTCTGTTTTGTAAAGGTAAACATTCTCTTTACGAATGATCTTTGGATTGAGTTTTGAGTACGCGTATGATAAAAGGAAGCTGAGTCAGGTGCTCTGGAGAAACGGAGAACGCCTCCTGAAAAAGATCCGACGATTCCTTTTGATTTTCTCTTAAATATTTTCGGCGGCAGCCGAGGAGTTTTTTATGGCAAAGAAACGGACAATGTCATCTGATAAGCATAGAAAACAGCGGGCGTATGTCATGCTTATCCTCGCGGCGGCTCTTTGGGGATTTAACTTTGTCTTTCAGAAGAAAGGGGAAAGCGCCGGTACGTTTACTTTCTCAACGATGCGTATGCTGATCGCTTCGGCTGCGCTCGGACCGGTTCTTCTGATCCGAAGGAAGTCACGGAAGAGCGGCGCGGAACGGATTCCGGCGAAAGAGACCCTGCGGGGCGGTCTTCTCTGCGGCATCTTCTATTTTATCGGCATTGTGATGCAGCAGGCGGGACTTGCCTATCTTTCGGTAGGGCGGTCCGGGTTTATCTGCGCGAGTTATACGGTGATGGTTCCGTTTCTGGCCGTTCTTTTTGGAAAGAAGGTTTCGAAGAACGCCTGGATCGGCGCGTTTCTCTGCATCGGAGGACTTTATCTTCTCTGCGCGCCCGGGACAGGAGGCGGCGGAATCGGACTCGGCGAAGTTCTGACGCTGATCGGAGCGTTCGGCTGCGCGATGCAGATTATCGCAATCGATCGGTTCGCCGAGAAAATCGACGGGATTGCGCTGTCTTTCGCCCAGTCTCTGACTGCGGCGGTGCTGGGACTTCCTTTGATGTTTATGATCGACCATCCGACTTGGGATTCGATTCTTTCGGTTCTTCCATCGCTTCTCTATGTCGGCGTGGCTGCGACGGCGGCCGCGTATCCGCTTCAGGCAGCGGGACAGAAAGAGGTAGGTCCTGCGGAGGCGTCGATTACGATCAGTCTTGAATCCGTATTCTCTGTAATTGCCGGCGCGGTTTTCCTTAATGAGCGGATGCGCCTTCTGCAGTATGCGGGATGCGCGTTGATCTTTGCCGCGGCGGTTCTCGCACAGCTTCCGGGTAGACAGGGAAAAGCCCAGCTCCCGGGGAAAAAGCCGGGAAAATAAACCGAAAGGAAGAAGCCGGTCCGACGAAAAGCAGGCTGCCGTCCCGGCGAAAAGCAGGCGGCCGTCCCGGTGAAAAGGTGCGGCCGGTCCGGCGGCGATGTGCGGAGGACTGGCAAAAAATGTGAATATCAGGTATAACAAAATGGAAAAGAGCTTTTTATTATTTTCCGTTCTTCTGTAGTATTATATAAATGACTTCTTTCGGGCTGGATCCGAAAGATAAAGCGATGAAGGAGGTATGCCATCATGAAGAAGAATCTTGGAGCGGGCTGCATTGCGTACCCGACGCCGACGTATATTGTTGCGACCTATAACGAGGACGGAAGCTGCGATGTCATGAACGTGGCTTGGGGAGGACTCTGCGCGTCGAAGCCGCCCTGCGTGGAAATCGCGCTGAACACGGGAAGAAAAACCCGTGAGAACATTCTCCGTACAAACGCGTTTACGATCAACCTCTGCGGACAGGATAAAATGGAAGAGTGCGACTACTTCGGTCTGGTTTCCGGAGCGAAGGAAGACAAACTTGCGAAGGTCGGCTATACGACGACAAAGAGCGAATTTGTCAACGCGCCGGTCATCGACGCGTTCCCGCTTACGATTGAATGCGAAGTATATGATACGAAGGAAATCGGACCGCATCTTATGGTCATCGGAGAGATCAAGAACGTTCTCGCGGATGAGAGCATTTTGAATGAGAAAGGCCAGGTCGACATCGAGAAGCTGAAGCCGTTCGGATATGACCCGGTTGGAAATAAGTATGTCGCGTTCGACAAAGTCATCGGAGATGCATTCGGCGCCGGACTTAAAATTCTGAAGGGCTGATCCTTAAGAGGTGCGTTCGGGCAAAGGCGCCTTACCGCATTATATCAGTCAAACTGGTTTTTTCAGCTTTCGAAAACGAAGCGATGATGAATGAGGGGCACTGCCGGTGCGGCAGGCCCCCGTTTTTTATGCAGTGAGCTGTCTTTTTCGCACAGAGCCGCCCTGGCGGCAGGCGTTTTTGAAGAATTCTATTTCCAGATCGGAAGAAACATCTTCCGGTTTTCTTTTCGGAAAAGCAGGTAATAGGAAACATTCACTTCCGGATCCGTCAGGGGCACCGGAATTTTTCCTTCCGGCGCCGGATCGATCGCAAGCGTTAAATCCGACGCGAAGCATGGAAGAACCGAATGAAGAACCAACTCCTCCAGGGAATACCTTTCATTCTGCACAAGAAAGCGGGAATTAGGCATCTTGCTCCGGACGATGTCCTCCCAGAATCCGATTTCCGAATAAAGAAGTATGTTTTCTCCATCCAGATCGGACAGGGAGAGAGACTCCCGCCCGGCCAGCGGATGCTCCTTCGGAAGAAGCGCCATCAGATGCTCTTCGGCGATTTTCCGGAATTGTTCTTGTCCATGCGGTGTACCACCGGCGGAGCCGGATCCTTGGCTCCTTCTCTTCCTGCTCCTTTAGATCGGCAAAGGAATCCCGGATGAGAACGTCGGCGCACCGTTCTGCCAGGCGGAGGTGTTTTTCATCTCCGAAGGCGTGGTAGATGCCGAGGTAATGCTCCAGCATCCCCGCCGCGCCGCAGCAGTAGCAGTACGTGTGCCAGTAGCCGGGCGAATGCTTTTCCGGGGCGCCGGCGGCTTCCAGAGCATCCGTGAGCCCCAGCGTCCATTCTTTGTATGATTCCTCTCCGGTTAACTCATACAGCTTGAAGAACAGGCGGGACGTTCCGATGGGCCCCTGGCACATGCCGAGGTAGTACAGATCCAGATCATACGGATCGTTGTACGGAACGAAAATCGCCCCGTTCTTCCGGACGGCGACGGACTCTACGTATTCGGCGCCTTTCTTCGCGGCGGTGAGAAATTCCGTACGGCCCGTTTTTTCGTACAGGCAGGCCTGAACATAGGCGTTTCCGGAGGTTCCATAGAAGAAATTCGGAAAATACCCATTCGGTCCGTATCCGAACGCGATGCTGTCCTGTGCGTACCAGCGGATGCCTTCCGGCGCGGGGCGTGCTTCTTTTCGGATCCGTTCTCCCGCCTGGACCGCGGCATCCAGGTACCGTTTTTCCTTTGTCTTCTCATAGATCCAGAGAAGGAACAGAACCAGCCCGCCGTCTGAAATAATGCCGGAAGCGTCGCCCCAGGCGATTCCGCCGAGGCTGTCGTTCATCCGGTTAGCGCCGGCGATCAGGTCGTTCGCCGCCTGAAGGACAAAGCTTCTGTACTCTTTACGCCCGGTTTCCTCGTACAGATACCAGAGGAAATACGCTTCTCCGGCCGGTCCGTTGTAGAAGCCCGTTCCGATGCCCGCGCAGGTTCCTTCGTCCACTCGTTCATAGAGCTTCTTTCCTTCGTAGGTCGAAAGAATGTGATCCGCGGCAGCCTCCGCCTCCTTAAGATACTTCGGATCTTTCACCGCCAAATATAGTTTTAAGAAGAAAAAACCGATCCCGGCGGAGCCGCCGTACAGGCTCTTCGGAAAGAGAAGCGGGCTTTCATCTAAGGAAATGTCCGCGGTCGGAGTCTGCTTCCAGGTTTTTCCGTACTTGGTTTTTATCTCCTGCTTCTGGATCCATTTCGCGGTTTCCAGAATGTTCCGGAGGAGGACCGGATCCGAGGAAGAAGGGTCTGTCAAAGGCTCAGTCAGCTGCTTCAGCGTGCTGTTCGCTTCTTCATCGGCCAAATGGTTTGTCATGTCGTCTCCCTGTGAAGTGATCATTTACATATTTAATAAGTATGTTATTAGGGATTATAACCGCACGTACAGAGCATGTCAAGTTATAAAAATGCAAGGATCATCTGAAGAACGTATTTCCCATACCTGTCTGTACCTTCTCATACCAGAGAAAAGACTTGCAATTCGTATTTTTATCGGGAGCGTAAGGTTTCGTTACTTTACGGATTGGTCATTTTCCGCTAATCTTGTGTATATATGGAGGCAGCAGTATGGAAGTCAAACAGCTGGAATTTTTTCTTGCCTGCGTAGAGAGAGGATCTTTGACCGGCGCGGCGGAAAAACTGTATACAACGCAGCCAAATGTAAGCAAGGTCATCCGGACCTTGGAGGAAGAGCTGCATGCGCCTTTGTTCGATCGGACCAGCCGCGGCATTGAGCTCACGGAATTCGGCCGCCTCGTGTATCGGTACGCATGCGATGCGATGAGCGGGATTCATCATCTGGAGAGACTGGCGGATCGGCCGAGCGGCAATGCGTTCTGCGTATCGACGTACCAGAGCAATACGATGATGCAGCTTCTCGTCGATTTATATGAGGAAATGCCGGGGATGCGGCTGGAGCACCGGCGCGGGTCCACGGAGGAGATTCTGATGCAGGTGAAGAGAGGACTCTCGGAAATCGGAATTCTTGCGGTGACAAAGAAACATTCCGAGGCTTTTCTCCGTCAGGTGCAACACGCGGGCCTTTCTTTTCAGGAGATTGCGGAGCGGACGGCCTGCGTCTACGCCGGGCCGCACAGCGAGCTTTATGACCGGGAGAGCCTGTCGTATGAGGATCTTGTGGAAAAACCGATCTTCATCGGGCCGATGAACGATTATTTTTCGATCGAGGATGATCTCCGCGATACGAAACTTGGAAATATCGAAAATGAATTCTATGAACCGGTCGTACATACGAACAGCGAACATCTGACTCGCGCTCTTATGATGCGCTGCAATGTGGCGGTCGTCGGGATTGACTTTGACCCTCCGGAGGGGACAGATACGGGGGAAGTCCGGAAAATCCCGATAGTGGACCGGGATCTTCATATGATTCTGGGCGCCGCGGTTCGGAAGGAACACGTTCTTTCCCATCCGGCCGCGCGGTTCCTGGAAATGATAAACGATTATGCGGGGCGCGTTTAGGCCCGCCTGAGGGCCGCAAATACGCTGGATCGCCTGCAGACCCGCATAAAAACTGCATATACGAGGGATCGTGCCCCTGCAATTCGGGCACTCCTGCTTTTTGTCTGCCTCTCCTCTGGCTTATGCCCGGCGGAGAGGTTTTCTCTCGCTGCGCACTGGGCCAACCCGGCGGAGAGGATTTTTCTCGCTGCGCACTGGGCCAAACCGGCGGAGAGGCTTTGCCTTTCTATTCCATTTCGTTATATCCCCGTTATGACGGATCGGGAGTTCTCATCTTCCTTAATTATTGATACACTTTCATCAGTAAGAAATATCGAACACCCAAGGACAGGATGAAACGGAGAAAGCTATGGAAGATTATACAAAGATGGAAGAGAAGGACCTCCCGCTTCAGCTTCAGGATGTGAAGGACGCGCAGGAAAGAATCCGCGGACACGTGGTGCGGACGCCGCTCTTAAGAACCGAGGAGCTGGATGAGGCGCTGGGATGCACGATGTATGTGAAGCCGGAAATGCTGCAGGTGACGGGTGCTTTCAAGGCGCGCGGCGCGTTCAATAAAGTGCTGAAGCTCACCGATGAAGAACGAAAACGCGGCATTATTTTCAGCTCCTCCGGAAATCACGCGGCGGCATGCGCGTATGTCGCGAAGCAGTTCGGGATCGATGCGTATGCGGTGATCCCGGAGGATACCCCGAAGGCAAAGATCGAGAACTGCGAGCGGCGAGGCGGCCATGTCATTCTCTGGGACAGGGACTACCGCTCCCGTATGAAGAAGGTTCAGGATGAGATCGCGGAGCATGGATACACGCTGGTCCACGGCTTCGATGATTACGATGTCATGGCCGGACAGGGAACGATCGGCCTGGAAGTTTTGGAGGACTGCCCGGACCTGGATGTGATCGTCGTTCCGATCGGAGGCGGCGGCCTTATCTCCGGAATTTCCACGGCGATTAAGGGAATCCATCCGGAAACGCGAGTGATCGGCGTGCAGGCAGCGGCGTGCTGCGGCTACTATGAGAGCAAGAAGACCGGAAAGATGGAGCGGGTCGTGACGCGCCCGACGATTGCGGACGGCATTGAATGCACGTATCCGACGGAAAATCCGTTCCCGATTGTTATGAAAAGGGTGGATGAGATTGTGACCGTAGAGGAAGAGGATATCATGAAAGCCTGTGCTTTGATCGGATCCGGCGCGCATCTTGTCGCGGAGCCGACCTCTTCGGTTGTGGTCGCGGCGCTTCTTGAGAAGAAAATCAATGTCCGCCCCGAGGACAAAGTCTGCTGCGTGCTGACATCGGGTAATTATGATATCGATCAGATCGGATCCCTGTATCAGGGACAGATGGTGGAGGCTGTGGATTAAGCAGCTGAAAGATAGATCAGACAGGGAGGAGATATAAAATGAAAACACTTCTTTTGAGCCATGAGGATGTAACGAAGCTTCTGGATTTTGACGAGATTTACGCGCAGGTCGAAAAAGGGTTCGCGCATCTTAACGAGGGAAAAGTTACGCAGCCGCCGATTCTGAATCTGGTGGAGCCAGGAACGCACAAGGGCTTTGATTTTAAATGCTGCCTCGATATGGAGGCCGGATATTTTTCGATGAAAAGCTCTTCTGGCGGATATCCGGGAAACCTGGATCTGGGGCTTCCGAACGGAATGAACGTCGTTTATCTTTATGAGCAGAAAACAAGCGCGCTCTGCTGCGTGATGTATGCGGATCACATTCGGAATCTCAGGACTGCGGCGGCAGCGGCGATCGCGAATAATTATCTTTCCAGAAAAGACGCGAAGAACTATTTTGCGTATGGAACAGGCCGGATCGGAAAGGCTTCTCTCCGCGCGACGATGCGTGTCCGCGATCTCACGGACGTTTATGTATTCGGCTGGCTGGAAGGGGAGAACGACGCGTTCATCGAACAGATGTCGAAGGAATTCCCGAATCTTACCTTCCATTCCTGCAAGACGCCGGAAGAGGGCGCCCGGAACGCGGATATCATCGTATCGGTTACGCTTGCGAGAAAAGGGCCGATCATTAAGAAGGAATGGCTGAAGCCGGGCACGCATGTGACCGCGATCGGCGCGGACGGACCGGATAAGCAGGAGCTTTACGCGAATGTACTGGAAGGTGCGAAGGTTACCTGCGATTTGATCGACTACTCCGCGGCGAACGGGGAAATCTATCACGCCATTCAGGAAGGTTACATGAAGAGAGAAGATATCTACGCCGAAATCGGCGAGATCATTCTCGGAAAGAAGCCGGGCCGCGAGAACGATACGGAGATCACGGTTTACGACACAGTCGGAACGGCGATTCAGGATCTTTCGATGGCCGTCGCGATCTATGACAAAGCCCGCGAGCAGGGGATCGGCACGGAATTCGAATTTATTTAAGAATTAAAGCACGAATAGGATATAATAATGAAAATGCCGGACATGTTCCAGGGCGCCCTGACCGGAGAACCGCTTCGGTCGGACGCCCTATGCCGGGTGCAGGAGGTACAGTATGCCAGTTTCAATTCATGAGATCATCCCTGAAGGGAAGGCCGGAGTTTCTCTTTCCGATATTCAGGCAGCTTCGAAAAGGATCCGGCCGTATGTCCGCCGGACGCATCTTCTCTATGAGCCGGTGCTTTCCAAAGACACAGGAACCGAGCTCTATATTAAGCCGGAGATGCTGCAGCTCACCGGAGCCTTTAAGGTAAGAGGCGCGTTTAATAAGATTCTTCAGCTTTCGGAGGAAGAGAGAGAACGCGGAATCATCACGAGCTCCTCCGGAAACCACGCGCAGGCTTGCGCGTACGTCGGAGAGCAGCTCGGCGTGAAGGCGGTTGTCGTGATTCCGGAAGACGCGCCGGAGGTGAAGATCCGGAACGCGAAGGCGATGGGCGCGGAGGTCATTCTCTGGGACCGTAGTTATGACGCCCGCTGGGAAAAGGTTCTGGAAGAATCCCGGGAACATGGATATACCATGGTGCACGGATATGAGGATTTCGACATCATGGCCGGACAGGGCACGATGGGCCTTGAGATCCTGGAAGATCTGCCGGACACGGACCAGGTTCTTGTGCCGATCGGAGGCGGCGGCCTGATTTCCGGCATCGCGACTGCGATCAAGGAATCCCGTCCGGATGTTAAAGTCATTGGAGTGCAGACCGAGTCCAGCGACGCGTATTACGAGAGCCGGAAGGCCGGACATCCCGTTTCGGTCGAAAGCCGTCCGACTTTGGCGGATGGGATCACCTGCGGAACGCCGGGTGAGAATCCGTATCCGATCATTGAGAAATACGTCGATGATATCGTGACGGTGCGCGAGGACAGCATTGAAGAAGCGATCCGAAGAATCGCGGATCGGGCAAAGGTTCTGGCAGAGCCGGCTTCCAGCGTCGGCGTCGCGGCGCTTCTGGAGGGCAAGGTTAAAGGCGAAGGCAGGAAGACGGTTTCTCTTCTTACGTCCGGGAACTGGGATCTTGAAAAATTCGCGCATCTTTTCCTTCATGAATCGGTTCATAAGATCGAGCTTAAGAGCGCGAAATAAAATTTCTCCGGGATTTTTTTAAAAAATTGGATTTCCCATGCAAAAATGCGTAAAAAGCGGGTATATTATTAATCGAGCGGGGTTTTCCCGCTTAGATATTGTTCATAATTCTACTTCGTCAGATCCCGAAGGAGAACGCAGGAATTGTTCCGGCGTTCTCTCTTTGGATTCAGGGAATTCATTGTTTAGGAATGACAGGGGGGTTTACTATGGGAAAGACTTTGGTCGCCTATTTTTCAGCATCGGGAACGACCCGGCGCCGTGCAGAAGAATTTCAGAAGCTTCTGGACGCGGATCTTTATGAGATCAAACCGGCGAAGCCGTATACGACGGCGGAGCTTGACTGGACGAATCCGAAGAGCCGTTCGTCCGTAGAAATGAAGGATCCGGCTTCCCGTCCGGAGCTCGCGGAGAGCGCGCCGGACCTGTCGGCGTATGATGCGGTGTACATCGGTTTCCCGATCTGGTGGTACACGGCGCCGCATATCATCAATTCGTTCTTAGAGAGCGGCGATTTCAGCGGGAAGAAAATCGCTCTGTTTTCAACGTCCGGCGGAACGGGAATCCAGGGCGCGGCAGATGATCTAAAGAAGCAGTATCCGAATCTCACCTTTGCCGCGGCAAAGAGCGTGAACCGGGGCGTGGAGGAACTTCTGTAGCCTGATTCTGCGGCTCAACCGGCAAGGTGAATCATTGTACTTGCGATAACTTTGCAGTAGATCGGATTATATTCGGGCCGTTTTCATAGAACGGCAAAGGAATGGATGATGGGAGAAGATCCTGTCATCCATTTTTTGATT
Source organism: Eubacteriales bacterium (assembly GCA_029098205.1). GTDB lineage: Bacteria > Bacillota > Clostridia > Peptostreptococcales > Anaerovoracaceae > Aminicella. Next base: position 14,961 of record JAQXNW010000178.1, read on the forward strand.
TTTTTCTCTTCCTGAAATTTTACTGTTTGTAATTAATTGGGGCCGGGACTTTCCTGCCTTCGGAGGCAGATGAAGATCGAAAAGAACCCGTGGGTGAATGTCGATTTCCCGGACGTGATCCGTTGCCGGGAGAAGTACATTCCGGCGGGAAAAAATGAGAAAAATGTATCCTGCGATATTACCGATCACAGATGGTTTGAAGAGGTTCCCTTCGATCCGGAAAAGGGGATTGGATTCCTTGCCGCCGGGGTTTTCCATTATCTGACTTATGAGGCCGTAAAAGAACTGGTCCGCGGTCTGGCCGAGCGCTTTCCGGGAGGACTGCTTGTTTTTGACTTTGTCAGCGAAAAAGGAATGACAGCGGGGAATACGCATGTCAAAGCGACGGATAATGACGCGAAGCTGACGTTCAGCATGGAAAACGCGGAAAAAGAAATCCCAGCCTTCAGCGGCCGCGTATCGAAAGTCCTTCAGAAAAGCTATATGGAAGGATACCCTGTCCACGGAGCGAAGTACAATTTCATTACACAAGCGTACATCAAATCCAAAAGGGGCAAGTATTTTGTCGCGCACGTGGAATTCGCCAGATAGCCGGCGTTAAACCTTCGTATGCGGATTCAGGTATTGCCCGTGCTTTCAGGTCTTTCCGGATCCGTATTGGATCGCGAAGGCCGGGCAGCGGTGCAGGCAGCCAAGGCACATGATACATTTTTTCTTGACCCAGACCGGCCTGTTATTTTTCATTTCAATCGCGTGGGCAGGACATTTCCGGGCGCATAAACCGCAGCCGACGCAGGCGTCCAGAGGAAGGGATTCACGAAAAAATCCGTTTTCTTCAGGAAGGATTTGAAAATGCGGGTGGGGGAAAAAACAGGGATAAGATCCTGAAAACTTCCGGATTTAAGAATTTATAAAATAAACAGGCAAATATTACGAATACAAACTTACGACGCATGCGTCGCAAGTTTGAAATAGGCGGATCCCTTCTGCGCTGATCCTTTCTGTGTCTTTGTATAGTTCGTATAGAGCAGACAGTTTTGCTCGGCTTCTTTCCGAAGCATCGCACAGCGTCAGTATTTTTCGAATGTTCTAATTAATGCGATGTTTTTACTTGAATACAATGTAAGAATACGGTATCATCTATGTAAGGTTTCGAGTCCGTGCACGGGTCTTTGTCAGCGCACAGCATGGACTCACGGTTATTGCTTGGAAGGTTTTGACAGAAGAAGGAAGAGAAAATGAAAAAGAAGAACAAGATTCTGAATGCGCTGCTCTGTGCAGCGCTGATTGGTCTTACGGCCATCGGTATGTCGTCGCTTAGTTCCTACGCGGCGGACTACAATACGACCGCAAACAGCCCAGTCTGGCAGCACAGCAAGTCCAAGACCGCGACGAATCTGGACAAAGATTACACATCCGAAATTACGCTTTCGCTGCCGTCGGGCGAAGAGCAGCTCACAACAGAAGTCTGCTTTGTCCTGGACAAATCCAGCTTTTCGGATACGCAGGAGCCGGCGATGAAGCTTCTCAGCGAGCTGAAGGACGCAGTCAGCACCAGCGGCGCGAAGGTACAGGTCGACATCGTCGAGTTCAACCGCACCGCGCACGATCACGGCTCTTATGATCTGGCGACGCAGTATGACGAGATTGAAGCGGCATTCGAGAAGCAGAATTCCGGCGGAACCAACATGCATGCAGGCCTTCTGCTGGCACAGGATATTCTTGCGCGGAACACATCCATTCCGGACAGCCGGAAGTACATGATTCTGGTATCCGATGGAGACAGCTACCTGTACTGCAAGAACGGCGACTATACCAAGGCATACAGCAGATCGTTCATCCCTGCAGAGAATGCGGGCGATTCTGCTTATGGCGGATATTATGACGAAGGATGGTACGCCCCAAGCGCCGGATATGAGGATCCGCAGTCCGGAAAGAAGAATGTGAAGAGGCCGACAACCAGTTCGCAGAGCGACTGGGCGGCTTATCTGAACGACGTGGCCGCCAGAAATCAGGAGAGCAGCGGAGATTCCCACGATTTCGAGTGGAAGTATTATGACAATGCCTGGGCATCGAAGTCGGCGGACGAGGTCAAAGCGGACGGATTTGTGAACCAGCCGGCTGTGCCGCGCTCCGCTTCGAATCTTGATATGGGATTCCTGAACGCGGCATCTGTATATCATACTTTGGCCGCGAAATACCACTGCTATTCGATGGCTGCGCCCAGCTGGAACACAGCAGATGGAGGGCATTCGGCCTTCATGAACTATCTGGATAACGGTGCGGTGACGGATTTTGAGAGCATCAAGAATGAGATCATCTACTACCTCGGCGCCGGAAGCACGGTCGAAGATTATATGGGATATACAGACGACTATAACTTCGATCTGGCAGATCCGGAAAAAATGACCGTTGTAGCTGAGCAGCCGAACGGCGGCGATGCAGTGCCGTATGATGCGGTCAAGATCGGGAATAATAAGTACGGATTCGGGCCGCAGCTTGCGGACGGAAGCTACACGTACGAAGTGACCTATGTACCGGGCGATAAGAAGGCTGACGAGCATATCGTATGGACGATCAACACGAACGTTTCGAATTTCAACCGCGTCAACCTGAAATACAAGGTTAAGCTGACGAATCCGAAGACGGAACCCGGAACATACGGCGAATATGATCCGGAAGGTACGCAGGGCAAGGCCGGGCTGTACACGAACAGCCGCGCGGTGCTTCATCCGGTCGCTTCCAACGGTACGGCCGGCGCTTCGGAGGATTTCTCAAAACCGACGGTCAGCTACACCGTTACGAAATCCGATACCAAGCCGGATGACAGCAAGCCGGGCGATACCAAGCCGGGAGACAATACGAAACCGAACAAGAATGACAAGGGTTCGAATAAGAATTCCGGCAAGACGCCGAATACCGGCGACGAAAGCGGCATGGCGGCATGGATGCTGATTCTGGTAGCATCTGCGGCAGCGTTTGGCGGTACGGCAGTTTATCGGAAAAAAACAAAAGAAGATATGAATCGTTAGATTTTCTTCGGAGGGTAATAATTTGATGGACCTGCGGAGCCTGCTTTCGGGCGGGCTCCTCTTTTTTCTTTCTGCGGCGGCCGGATGGATGCCGGGTATAAAAATCCGGATTCGGCAGCCTCGGCGGACTGGAATCACACAGGAGAAAGCACTATGAGAAAAAATGACGCATCCCACAGACAAAGTCCCCAGACTGTAAAAAGCAGCGATAGAAAAGGAAAGATCCTTACTATTCTCTTTTATTCTGCCGTGTGGGCAATCGCGATGGTAGCATTCTGGTTCTTCACGGATGGATCGGATGGCTTCGGCTACAGTTTTCTATATCTTTGGATCCTCCTCCCGGCGGTAACCTTTGCCGTCTCCCTGATCATCGGAAAAAACAATTATTGGGGAAGGAAGAAATGGACAGCGGCTCCGGTTCTGGGCGTTATGTATATGCTTCTGGAGTACGGCACATTCAGCATGGCAAATAATCTGGCTTTTGGCAAAGTGAACATGCCATGCTGGGATATGCTGGCTGCCG
>JAQXNW010000179.1 GCA_029098205.1 Eubacteriales bacterium
ATCTGCTGTCCTCTTTCTGTTATCGGCTGCTCCACCGGGGACTTCGATGAAGCCGTTCTATATAACTGGACCGTTCCTTTTCCTCCATCCGCGCTTCTTCCTGCTTCCTCTTCAGCCGTTCCTTTTCGGAAGACTGCCGCGTTATATTCAGAAGAATCCCCATGGAGCCCATACAGATCCAAAGCGCGTTTCCGCCATAGCTGATGAACGGTAGCGCGATTCCTGTCGGCGGCATGGAAGAAGTAACAACCGCGATATTAAGGATTACCTGAATCGCGATCATGCTTGTAATTCCGCCGGCCATCAGCACCCCAAAGCGGTCCGGTGCATTCATCGCTGCCTTCATTCCGCGCCAGATCAGGAGCGCAAACGCGAGCATCATAAGAAGCATGCCGATAAGACCCAGTTCTTCGCCGATGATCGCGGAAATAAAATCATTCTGCGGCTCCGGAAGATACAGATTCTTCTGGATACTTTTTCCAAGTCCTAAGCCCTGAAGTCCTCCAGTTCCAAGCGCCAGAAGAGACTGCACAACCTGGTAGCCGTCGCCGCTCGGATCCTTGAACGGATTCAGGAAACTGAGAATCCTGTCCGCCCAGTACGTTCCGGTCATCGAAAGACCGACCATACCAATGACACCAAGCGCGACCATCCCGGACAGCACCTTCTTACTCATTCCGTCCAGAAACATTATGCTTAAAACGATCAAGACAACTGTAAGCCCCGTCGAAAGATTCGGCTGGCGGAAAATCAGAATGAAGACAACCGCAGTGACAAGCCCGATCACAAGATATCCGGAAAATTTATGAATCGCATCCGGAAAATTAGTAAGAAATGCCGCCGTGAAGCAAATCATTGCCGCTTTCGCGATTTCTCCCGGCATGATCGTCACAGGCCCCACCGGAATCCAGCGCGTCGCGCCGTTCACGGTAACTCCGATCGGAGTCAGAACCGCTACAAGGAGAAGGATGGAAACCAGTAAAATCCAGAATGAAAATTTCTGGAAAATATGATAATCAATCCTGGAAAGTCCCCACATCAGGAAAAATCCGATCAGCGCGAACGCAGCCTGCTTCTTAAGATACGCAAACGGATCCTGCGCCGCGGAGTTCAGAGCGTTGTAATAGCTTGCGCTGAAAACCATCACGACGCCGAATATTGTAAGAGCCGTCGTCAAAGCCGTGATCCAGAAATCTCCGTTCGCGCCCAGAAGCGCAGAACGTTCCTTCGCTCTGGCTTTCAGATCCTTTCGTCTTTCTTTGTTTCTCGCACTTTTCTTCATCCGCTCTAACGCTCCAGCTGCATTACGCAGTCCTTAAAATGCCGTCCTCTCTGTTCGTAATTATCATACATATCCCAGCTTGCGCATGCCGGGGACAGAAGAACGGTGTCGCCGGGCTCCGCCATTTCAAAACACTTCCGGACGCATTCCTCCATGTCTCTGCATTCCGTGATGTACGTAAAGCCGATCTTCTGAGCCGCTTCCTTAATGTAATGCTCGTCCCGGCCGAGAAAAAACAACTTCTTCACATGCTCCGGAAAAGATTTCACGAACTCCGTGAAATCCTGTCCCTTCGCGTCGCCGCCCGCGATCAGAAGAATATTTTCCCCGATCGCGCGGATCGCTGTCTCAGCCGCGTCCGTATTTGTTCCCTTTGAATCGTTAAAATACCGAACTCCGTTTATTTCCGCCGTGAATTCAAGCCTGTGCTCCACACCGGCGAATTCCCGAAGCGTCTTGCGGATCACATCCGTGCCGATCCCCGCGGCGTCCGCGATCGCAAGCGCGGCCAAAGCGTTCTGTACGTTATGGTCTCCGATAATTTTAAGTTCGTCGACGCCGACAAAGTCGATTTCTTCACCATCCGGCTTCCGAAGAATCAGACGTCCGTCCCTTTGGAACGCACCCTGCGGAAGCTCTCTCCTGGAGCTGAACCAGACGACTTTCGCCGCGCAGTGCTCCGCCATTTTCCGGCAGGTCTCGTCTTCATAATTCGTGATAAAATAATTTTCAGCGCTCTGATTCCGGAAAATCTTCGCTTTCTGCGCTGCGTAGTTTTCAAAGGTATGATGCCGGTTCAGATGATCCGGCGTCACATTAAGACACGCGGAAATGACCGGGCGGAAATATTTCGTCGTTTCCAACTGAAAGCTGCTGGTTTCGGTAATGAGCCAGTCATTCTCCTTCGCTTTAGCTGCATCCTGAATGACCGCAACGCCGATGTTTCCGACCGTAAACGTCGTACGCCCGGAATTTCGGAAGATCTCGCTGACCAAAGTAGTTGTCGTTGTTTTTCCGTTTGTTCCTGTGATCGCGACGAAATTTCCCTTTGAAATCCGGTAGGCAATCTCCAGTTCGCCGGTAATCTCCGCACCGTGTTTCTCAAGCTCCTGCACGAACGGAAGCTCAGGACTCACACCCGGGCTCAGAATCACCTGATTGAACGGCTCCTCTGCGGTTGGAGTCCGATCCAGACAGAACGACGCGCCTAAATCCCGGAAATACGTCAGCATGTTCGCGTCAAAATCGCTTTCCTTCTTATTATCCTGAATCGTAACAGCCGCGCCTCTTCGAAGAAGTTCTTCCGCGGCTGCTTTTCCAGAGCGGCCGAAACCGACAACCAAAACTTTCTTGTTTTTTATATTATCCTCATTCGTTCTGATATTCATACGCTCTCCCCTTTTATTCTCTTTACCGTATCGTCCTTACCGTCAGATTATATATAGCAGAATGCCAAGCACGAAGCAGACCGCCGAGATTTCAACGAAAAGCCGGACAACCTGCACTTCGCTTCTTCCACCGAGTTCAAAATGATGATGAATCGGAGCCATGCGGAAAAACCGCTTTCCGCCGGTCTTCTTAAAGTACAGAACCTGAATGATGACGGACGCGGCTTCCATAACATATACAAATCCCGCAACCGGAATAAGCAGCTCCATCTTTGTAAATACGACCGCCGCCGTAAGAAGCGCACCGAGTGCGAGGGAACCGGTGTCTCCCATAAATATTTTCGCCGGATGATGATTGAATACCAGAAATCCCAGGCACGCGCCCAGAATCGCGAAGCAGCAGACCGCGCTGCTGGTCACATGGGTCAGGATCGAAATCACCGCGAAGAACAGAGAAACCACCGCCGTGCAGCTGGAGCAGAGTCCGTCGAGTCCGTCGTTCAGATTGACCGCGTTTGTCATCGCGACCATGACAAAGACCACGAACGGAATGTACAAAATACCGAAGTTTACGTCCCGGTTCACGAAAGGCACCCAGATATCCGTTCCCTGCCCGGTGAATTTAAGAACATACACCGCAAGCAGAATGGAGAACAGAATCTGAAGCGCCAGCTTCTGCCAGGCACGAAGTCCCAGATTATGTTTTTCCGCGACCTTGATAAAATCATCAAGAAAGCCGATGAGCCCGAACAATACGCCCGCGAGCAGCGTAACCAGCGTATCCAGCATATTGACCTTCAGAAGAACCGAGACCAGAAGAGCGGAAACAACGATGCCTCCCAGAATCGCGACGCCGCCCATAGTCGGCGTGCCCTGTTTCGAAAGATGCGATTTCGGGCCTTCTTCCCGGATATACTGTCCGAACTGCTTTTTCTTTAAAATCGGAATCTCAATCCGCGTAAACAGGACCACCAGTACAAAAGCGATCCCTGCGGCAAGTCCCATCATCCAGTTATTTCCCTGCATAACGCACCCCTGTTCTAAGAAGCTGATCCGCTACCAAATCCATTCTTGTTGCATTGGAACCCTTCGTTAATATCACATCGCCCTGCCGGATCATGGAATCCAGTTCCTCGAACAGGCAAAAATTGCTGGGATACCACTTCGCGTCGCATCCGGCGCCGCGTGCGCCTTCATAGATCGCCCGCGCTTTCGATCCGACCGAAATCACGAGGGAAACGCCGTGCTCTGCCGCGAAACGGCCGATTTCATAATGCCGCATCTCCGAATCCTGCCCCAGTTCGTTCATTCCGCCGAACACCGCGACTCTCCTCGAGGCTCCCGTTGCCTCCAGCGTGCGGATCGCAGATTTCATCGATTCCGGCGCCGCATTGTAAGAATCATCAATGACCGTGATCCCATTCGCTTTCCGGACTTTCAGCCTTTTTCCGGTGAGGTCCAGTTTCGAAAGCCCGCGGACAGCTTCCTCCGTCGAAATGCCGCAGAACGCCTCCGCACCCGCAATCGCAAGAGCCGCGTTCATCGCGTTATGCGCGCCCGGAACCAGAAGCCGAATTGCCCGCGACTCTTCTCCGTGTGTAAGCGTAAACGAAATACCATCGATTCCATGTTCCTTCACATCGGTGACAGTATAATCGAAATCAGGCGCTTTCGGCGCCGCCGGCTTCTCAGCCAGCTTCCCGCTGCCCACTGCGGATTCCGAGGAAGGGTCCGAATCGTCCCCAAAGCCGACGCGGACAACCTTATAGGTCCCCGGGAATTCGTACTCCGCCAGCATATCGTTCGACGCGTTGATCACCAGTGTATTGTTTTCGTCAAAGAAATCGGCGATCTCCAACTTCGCTTTCCGGATATTTTCACGGCTCCCAAGGCGCTCCATATGGGATATTCCCACATTCGTGATGATTCCGACCTCCGGACGCGTAATCCATGTCTCGTCATGAATCATTCCGAGGCGGTCCATACCTTCTTCAAACACGACTGCTTCGATCCGGCTGTCCATCTGAAAAACCGTCAGCGGAACGCCGACCAGATTGTTGTAATTTTTCTCCGGCCGCCCGGTCCGGTACTTCTCCGAAAGAATATAATACAGCATGTCGCGCGTCGTTGTTTTTCCGACGCTCCCCGTGACCGCAATCCGCCGCACATCAATTTTATCCAGATAATACCGCGCGATCCTCTGCATCGCCTTCAGCGTGTCGTCCACCAGTACGACCGCCGCGTCCTTCGGCGCCGCCTCCTCTTTGGATACCAGAAAAGCCCGGTACCCCTGCTCGTACGCACCTGGAATAAAATCATGCGCGTCATGATTTTCCCCGATCAGAGGAATAAACAACGAATCCTCTTTGGCCACGCGGGAGTCTGTACAGATATTCCGTATGCACTTGGATTCTTCTCCCGAAAGAAGTGTCCCTTCCGACGCGTCTGTAATTTCTCGAATTGTCAGCTGATCCATTTTTTTCTCCGCTAAGTCCTTTTACCTGTCACTGCCTGTCTCTGCTCCGCTCCTTCAGCGCCGCAGCATCCTCCCGGCAGCCCATTCCTTTTTTAACGATTCTTATTTATAGATATAAACCGTCGCCCCCTCCGACAAAGTCTCGCCCGCTTCCGGATACTGGCTCTTTACAGTAAAATTCTCATCCTTCGCAGACGAAGGGGAAACCTCATATTCAAAACCGGCTGCCTCGATTTTTTCGATCGCCGCCTCCTTCGAAAGTCCTGTCACAGAAGGAACGGAAACTTTCGAAGCTGCCTGGTTCTCTTTCTCTGACTCCGTGTATTTCGGAGAAATTCCAAGGTACGTGAACGCATCCTTAAGAAATGCCTTCGCAGTCGGACCTCCCACGGAGCTTCCGGTCGATCCGCCCTTCTTCGGCGTGTCCAGAATTACAAGCACCGCAAGCTGGGGATCATCCAGCGGAGCCAGGCATACAAAGGAACAGAATGAATCGTCGGAATACGTTCCATTTATGGCCTTGTTCGCTGTTCCCGTTTTTCCGCCGATCCGGTACCCATCGATCGCAGCCGTATATCCACCGCCGTTCGTAACCTCATATTCCATGATGTCCAGCATTTCATCCGCTGTTTTCTTCGAAATGACCTGACGCACTTTCTTCGTAGCGAATGTTTTTACTGTTTTCCCATTCGAATCCGTCATCATCGATACAACGCGCGGCTGCATCAGAATCCCGTTATTTCCAATCGCGGAAATCGCGGTCAGAAGCTGAATCGGAGTAAGCGCGATGCCCTGCCCGTATCCCATCGTTGCGAGATCCACCAGGCTGAGACTATTCCTGTTTTTTATGATCGCGTCCGCCTCCGCGGGAAGATCGATGCCCGTTTTCGACGTAATCCCCCACAGATTCAGATAATTGTAAAACTGCTTGGATCCCAGCTTCATGACCATCTGCACATGCGCCGTGTTGCAGGAATTCGCGACTGCCTTCGCCAGATCCTGCTGCCCGTGCACTTCATAATTGAAGCAGTACAGTCTGGTGCCGGAAACATTAATGGATCCTGTACAGTTAAAGGTTGTCTTCGTGGTAATTTTTCCGGACTCCAGCGCCGACGCCGCAGTAATCAGCTTAAACGTGGAACCCGGTTCATACAGATTGCTGACCATCGGATTATTCCACATCTGGCTGAGATATTCGCTCTGCTTCTTCGTGGAAAGCTTCTTGAACGCCGCCTGCTCCGTTTTATCCGCCGGCTCATATGGATCGTTCGGGTCATAGGTCGGTGTCTTCGCCATCGCGAGAACATCCCCCGTCTTCGGATTCATGACCAGAATCTGCACACTGGACGGATTATATTTCTCCATGGCCTCCTCAGCCGCCTTCTCCGCGTAATGCTGAAGCACCTCGTCAATCGTAAGAACGACATTATATCCGTCCTTCGCCTTATGAAGCGTATTGCTGCCGTAGGACAGACTGTTTCCGTTAATATCCGTTTCCTGAATCTGGCGGCCGTCGATTCCCCGAAGATAGCTGTCGTATTCCTGCTCGATTCCGGCGACGCCGTTATTCGAGCTGTTTACACATCCCAGAACATTCGCGGCCGACGTTCCCAGCGGATAATACCGTTTCGTGCCCTCGTTCGTCGCGAGTCCCGAAATCTTAAGAGCGCGGACACGGTCCACGGTTTCCTTGTCCACCGATTTCGCCAAAGAAACAAGGTTGCTGTCCTCGGTCATTTTTTTCTTTACTGTCTCCTGATCTAAATTCAGGATCACCGCCAGTTTCCCGGAAAGCTCCTCAATTTCCTTCGATTTATAATTCTTCTTGATATCCGTCGGGCGCACCCATACAGAATAAGTCGCCGCGCTCGTCGCAAGCTCATTCCCGTTCCGATCCAGAATCGAGCCCCGCTTCGCTTCGATCGGAAGATCGCTCGTCTGCTGCGCGATTGCCTTCTCCTTATATTCGTCCGCGCGGACGATCTGAATCCAGGCCGTCCGAAGTGCCAAAGCAAGAAACAGCGCCATCAGAATCACGAAAGCCCAGTACACTCTTCTCTTATTCTTTTTCGTCACCGGATCTCCCTGCTTCAATCCTCTGCTCCGTTCTCTTTCCGTACCGCATTACCTGATATAATTATTATACAATCCTGCCATGAAAAAAGGAACAGCCCGGACGCTGCTCCTACGATCTCAAAACTCTCCGGAACCCGGCAGGTTTCTAACGATAAGCCTCCTGACGGATTACCGACGCGAAATTTTTCTTCGGCGCGTCCTTCGAAGTTATGTACACGCACTGATCTTCTTCCGGATAAATCATTCCGAGCTCATTCATCGCAACATCCTCGATATGCGCCACATTATTAGCCGTCTTGATCTTCACCGACAAAGTATCCACTTCGCCCTTCAGCGCCTTATTTTCAGAGCTCAGCCGGTTGTTTTCCTGTTTCAGCTCCGCGGAAAGAGCCGTAAGCACCACCATTACAATGCACAGAATTCCTGCAAGCACAATCCCAAGAAGGATCCGCTTTCTGTCTTGAACTTTTAACACTTTCCCGTCCTGCCTCTCTGATGATCTATAATTTCTCGATCACCCTGAGCTTCGCGCTCCGGGCTCTTGGGTTCATTTCCAACTCTTTCCCCGTCGGGGTGATCGGCTTCTTCGTAATTTTCTTCACATCCGCTTTCTTTCCGCATACACAGATCGGAAAATCCGGCGGACAAGTGCACGGATTCGCTCTTTTTTCAAATTTTTTCTTGACGATCCGGTCCTCCAGCGAATGAAAGGTAATCACACACAGTCTTCCGCCCGGTGCCAACAGATCACAGAACATGTCGAGGGCCGATTCCAGCTGCCCCAGCTCATCATTTACCTCAATCCGAATCGCCTGAAAGGTCCGTTTTGCCGGATGCGGTCCTGTTCGCCTCGCGGATGCGGGAATCGCTGCTTTAATAATCTCCACCAGCTGCGACGTTGACTCAATCGGCGCCTTCCTGCGCGCGCGGACAATAAATTCCGCAATGCGGGACGCCCATCTCTCTTCTCCGTATTTTGAGATCACATCACTCAGCTCTTGCTGACTGTAGCCGTTCACAACATCATACGCGCTGAAATCGCTTGTCTGATCCATCCGCATATCCAGCGGCGCATCATGCATATACGAAAAGCCGCGCTCCGGATTATCGAGCTGAAACGAGGAAACTCCGATATCCAGGAGAACCCCGTCCGCATGTGCAATGTTAAAGCGATTCAGAATCTCGCGGGCATCCGCGTAATTCCCCTGCGCGAACAGTTTCCGCGCCGGAAAGTCCTTGAGACGCGCCTCACTTGCCTGAAGCGCATCCAGATCCCGGTCGATTCCGACCAAGGTTCCATTCTCATCCAGCCTCTTCAGAATCTCTGAAGAATGCCCTCCGCCGCCCAGCGTACCATCCACATAAATTCCATCGGGGCGGATTTTCAGGTTTTCAACGCACTCATTCAAGAGCACCGGATTATGTCTGAATTCCATCGCTCTCCGTACTCCTAAAAATTGTACCGCTCCAAAGCGCCGGCAAACTCTTCAGAATCCATACGCCCTTCGTTGTCGGGAGTCTCCCAGACTTCGCGGGCCCAGACTTCGATTTTCTTCATCGCGCCCATCGTCACCAGCTCTTTTTCAATCCCGGCGTAATTCTTAAGTTCCTGTGGAATTACAATCCGGCCCTGTCGGTCGATTTCACACTCCGACGCATTCGCGGCGAAATGCCGGATAAAAGCACGTACAGCCGGATCTGATTCCGGAAGCTGACCGACTCTCTCCATCTGCGTCTCCCAGTCTTTCAGCGTATAGATCACCAGACAGCGGTCCAGCCCTTTCGTCAGGACACACCGGCCTCCCAGCTGCTCCCGATGCTTCGAAGGAATGATCATCCGGTTCTTCGCATCTATTGAATTGTAATAGGTGCCCATGAACATAGACGGACGGCTCCCTTCTTATTGTTTCGTGACACCATTATACACCACAGAACACCACTTTTCAACGAAACCGACCGTACATCCGCCATGCGTCCACCACACAAAAACACTTGTTCACATGTGAAAAAAAGAGCGCAAGGCAACTAGATTTCGTTGTCTTGCGCTCTTTTTTTCCACATATAGGTTTTACTGAAATCAAAAGCCGCATAAAACGCGTAGAATTTCTGTACACCTGTTCGCGGAGCCCGGCAGAACGGGCTCAAAATTTTCATGTTTTTTTTATGTTCTCAAAGCTGTGCTTTCAAAAACATTTTTCCGCACATTTAGATGTGCATATCTGCATAAGTACTTATACACACCCTGCCTTTACCAGCGTTTATGCTTCCGGTTGGTGAAAATCGGCTTTTCGTGTGAATTCCGATACGACCCGCGCCCTGTCTTGCTGTCGAATTTTCCGGATTTTACATGTCCAGATCTTCTCCGGCGCCGATGCGCAGTCCCGGAGCCATGAATGATATGGCGGAACACAATCAGGAAGATGATGACGGCAAGCACCGCGATCCCCGCGATGACCGCAATCGTAATCACAATTCCATTCGCCTCTTCAAAAATGCCGGAAAGCGTAAAGCTTGACGTGTATTCCACGCGTCCGTCTTTCTTATAGTAAGAGGACGGAATCCCCGAATCACCGAAAGTCTGGAGCGCCGATACTGCGCACTTGCATGCAGTCACAGTGCCCTGCGCATTATTATCCTGCGAATTACCGGAAAGCGCCTCTGCCTCCTGAATCGTCTGCCCGTTCCCATCCTTCATGGAGAATGCGAGAACCGCTCCATTCCCCTTCGAATCGGACAGCTTCTGAATCTGCTCCGCTGTGATCTGATCCGTCACAACGCGGTACAGCTTATTCTTTGAAACCGGCTTGTATTTGCCGTTCGAATCCGCCAAAGAAAGCTGATACGTCCGGTTCCCGGACATCCTGCGCGCATTGTAACTGTACTTCAAACCTCCGAAAAACAGCCGGCTCCCGGCGTCTTCCTTGACCTGATCCGCCGCAAGCTCTGTAAGTTTCTCCAGATCCGATCCATTTAAATAGAAGGAAACCATCGCAAGATCCGACGATTTCGCATCCCCTTCCGACGCGAAAATATTCATCACATCCGAAGAAGACACGTCTCCTTTCGAGGGAGTCTGACTGACTGCCTTCGTGGATATAACGGAAACCGTATTCCCGGAGGCGACATCCGAAAGATTCTCCGCACCAGTCAGATAGGAATCCGCCAGCAGGTTTCCGAATCCCGCGTCTCCATCAGACTCCGTCAGCGCTTTCTTCGTCCCGAAGGACTTCGAAGCCGTCGTAAGGCGGCTCTCATAGGAGATTCCGTACGCATTCTCAAAGGCATCCGCGCCGCTCCCGAGCATCGACTGATACCATGATGCCAGAGAGGCGTCTTCCGTCATATCCTCCGGCATCTGCTTTACGGAAAACGATGAATATTTCCATTCGGAATTCTCATCCTTCTGCTTGAACAGAACGACGCCGGCAGCCTTGGATCCGGATCCTACGGAAACAATCTCCGTACTCCCGACTTTCTCTTCGATTTTACCAGACTGATCCGAAAGAAGGATGAGATCAATTCCGGATACGTTCTTCGCAAGCTTCTCCGCCTTCTGAAGAGCATCCTTTCCGGATCCGAAATCCGCGGAGCAGATGATAATATCCGCGCCGCCGTTCGGGTTCTCCGCGGTTCCGCCCTCCTGGATCTCTTTCACGGTTTTCTTCGCGGAAGAAATCGGATCCGAAACTGTAAACCCGCTTCCGGACGGGATCTGCTCCTTCCCGATCACACTGAACACAGCCGCGGTTCTTCTGTATTTCTGAAGATATGCGTAGTCTTTAACTCCATAATAATCAAACGAATCCGAAACCTGACTGTCGGCTTTCACATTCGAAAAGGTGAGATACGGAACCAGATTTCCGGATCCCCCAGCGCTTCGGATCATTGAAGCGAAGCTTTCCGTTCCTTCGGAGAGAAGAGCCGGCGATACCGCTGTCCAGTCATATCCGGCGGATCCCATAAGATAAAGAGAAGGCGCATCCGAATAAATCATCTGAAGCGGCTGGCTGAGCGACGCGCTTCCTGTATCCAGAATGACAGAAGACGGATATTTCTTCGAAAGGTCGCTGAACCATGTCTTCGTATAAGAAAGGTTCTCTAAGCTGTCCTCGACGCCGCCTGTGAATACCACCGCAAAGCTGTCTTTATCTCTTGTTTTTGTATCGCCGTTATAATTCCGGTAGCTGTCTC
>JAQXNW010000180.1 GCA_029098205.1 Eubacteriales bacterium
GCATGGATAAGAAAATCAAAAAAGCGGCAGCGGAGCTTGCGGCTGAAGAACCGACCGTAGGCGCGGCCGTGAAGACAGC
Source organism: Eubacteriales bacterium (assembly GCA_029098205.1). GTDB lineage: Bacteria > Bacillota > Clostridia > Peptostreptococcales > Anaerovoracaceae > Aminicella. The sequence continues at coordinate 80 of JAQXNW010000180.1, forward strand.
GGCTGTGATCGTCGGCGTCGGACTGGTCGCCGGTGTGACTTTGGTTCTTGGCATGAATCAGATCATGAAAAGTATTTTCGTACATGAGGAATGGCCGGAAGAAGAGTGGTCCAGCGATGACTGGGCGGAAGAAGATCTGGACTGATGCTTTTTTTCATGAAGAATTTACGGACAGAGAGGATTACAGACAAGGACAGGATTGCATAAAAAAAGGATTTGTAAGATGGCGGAAACAGCAGAAAGAGAAAATAAGAAGAAATTCTATATTTGCACCCCGATCTATTATCCAAGTTCCAATCTGCATATCGGGCATACCTACTGCACGGTAATGGCCGATGCGATGGCGCGGTTTAAGAGACTCCAGGGATATGACGTCCGATTCCTGACCGGAACGGACGAACATGGAATGAAAATCGCCAGAAAGGCAGAAGAGGCCGGGGTTACGCCGCAGCAGTATGTTGATAAAATCGTAGACGGCGTCCAGAAGCTTTGGAAGACGATGGAAATTTCCAACGACGATTTTATCCGTACGACGCAGGAGCGGCATGTGCGCCGGGTTCAGGAAATTTTCAAGAAAATGGACCAGAAAGGCGACATCTATAAAGGAAAATACGAAGGCTGGTACTGCACACCCTGCGAATCCTACTGGACAGAGAAGCAGCTTGTGAACGGGTGCTGCCCGGACTGCGGACGCCCTGTGGAGTGGCAGTCGGAAGATGCATATTTCTTCCGTCTTTCCAAATATCAGGACCGGGTGCTGGATCTTCTGGAAAACCATCCGGATTTCCTGCAGCCGGAAGCCAGACGAAATGAAATGATCGAATTCGTCAAGCAGGGACTAGATGACCTCTGCATTTCCCGGTCGTCCTTTGACTGGGGAATTCCGGTTCCGGGAGATCCGAACAGTGTTATTTATGTATGGCTGGACGCTTTGACGAACTATATCACGGCGCTCGGATATCCGGATGATATGGAGCTGTTCAACCGCTACTGGCCGTGCGATGTGCATCTGGTCGGAAAGGAAATCGTGCGCTTCCATTCGATCATCTGGCCGGCAATGCTGATGTCTTTGGATCTGCCGCTTCCGAAGCATGTCATGGGTCATGGATGGCTTCTGATCGACGGCGGCAAGATGAGCAAATCCAAGGGAAATGTCGTGGATCCGGTAATGCTGATCGACCGGTACGGCGTCGACGCGCTGAAATACTTTATTCTGCGGGAATATACATTCGGACAGGACGGTGTATTTACCAATGAAATCCTGCTGAAGCGGATTAATTACGATCTTGCGAACGATCTGGGGAACCTGGTGTCCCGTGTGATCGCGATGATTGAAAAATACAGAGACGGAAAGATTCCGGAAGCGAAAACCGAAGACGATGTGGACCGCGAGCTGAAGGAAACCGCGCTCAGCGTGGCTCCGAAGGTCGACGAGCATATGGAGAAATTCGGCTTCAATTACGCGCTGGAAGACATCTGGGTTCTTGTGCGCCGGGCGAATAAATATGTTGACGAAAAGGAGCCATGGGCGCTCGCGAAGGACTCCTCGAAAGCGGATGAGCTGGATACCTGCCTTAGAAATCTGGCGGAATCTCTCCGGATTCTTTCGGTGCTTCTGGTTCCGTTTATGCATACGACGTCGGAGAAAATTCGCGCGCAGCTTGGAATTCCGCAGGAACTTGAATGGAAAGACGCGTTCGAATTTTACCAGATAGAAGACGCGGTCGTTTGTCCGGGCGAGCCTTTGTTCCCGAGAATGGATATCAAGAAGGAACTTTCGGAACTGGAAGCGATCCGTCAGAAATCCATGGAAGAGGCGAAGAAGAAAGCGGATAAGGAAGCGAAGAAGGTGGATCTGAAGCCGGAGATCACATTTGAGGATTTTGACAAAATTGACTTTCGCGTCGGCATCGTCATGAAGGCGGAGAAACATCCGAACGCGGACAAGCTGCTTGTATTCAAGGTCCGGATCGGAGACGAGGAGCGCCAGATTGTGAGCGGCGTCGCGGATTACTATAAGCCGGAAGACCTCGTTGGAAAGAAAGTGATCGTCGTTGCGAACCTGGCGCCGAAGCAGCTTCGAGGAGAAGAATCGAAGGGAATGCTTCTGTTCGCGGACGATGGAAAGAAATTAACATATGCAACAGCAGACGCAGACGACGGGAGCACCGTTCGGTAATTGCCGTTCGGAAATCCGCACAGGGCTGACGCTGCACGAATCGTCAGGAGCACGGCTCATAGATGGGGTCGTGCTCCTTCTTGCATGAAAAGGAGAAACGATGGAGCTTTTTGACGCACACACTCATATTAATGAGGATTATACAGATGAGGAACGGGCGGAGCTAGTTTCCCGCATTGAACATTCGGACGTGCTGTATGCGGTGGATGCCGGGTCGGATCTCGCGACGTCGAAATTGGCGGTGACGGACGCGAAAAAATATTACTGGTGCTATGCGGCGGTTGGATATCATCCGCACGAGACCAAGCACTGCACACCGGAGATTCTGGAGGAAATCCGGGTGCTTGCAAAATATCCGAAGGTCGTCGCAATCGGAGAAATCGGGCTGGATTTTCATTACGACCTCTCCGAAAGAGACACGCAGCGGAAATGGTTCCGGGAGCAGATCCGGATGGCCGAAGAATTGAAAATGCCGATCGTGATTCATACGCGCGAAGCGGATCAGGAAACGATGGATATCCTGAAAGAGGAAGGCGCTTTTTCGAAGGAAAGAAAGGCCGCGTTTCCGGAGAGACCGTCCGCAGGCGGCGGCACAGAGCCGGACGCCCGGGTGCTTCTTCACTGCTACTCGGGGAGCCGGGAGATGGCGGAGCAGTACGTAGATCTCGGCGCGACTTTGTCCATCTGCGGCCCGGTTACATTTAAAAACAACCGGAAGACGAAAGAAGTTGCAGCGGCCATTCCGCTCTGCTATCTGACATCGGAGACCGATGCGCCGTACCTTACGCCGGAGCCATTCCGGGGGAAACCGAATTGCTCTCCATATATGGAATATACCGTTCGGAAAATCGCGGAACTTAAGAATATTTCCTACGAGGAAGCGGCAAAGGCAACCTGCGAGAACGCGAAGCGCTTTTACGGGATTCGGTGAGAAGAAAGGATGGAGTCTGCATGGAGAAGAAGGAAAAATATCTGAAAGAAAAAATAGACCGGACTGTCAGTAAACACGAAATGCTCCGGCAGGGCGATCATGTGATCATGGGAATTTCGGGCGGACCGGATTCTTTGACGATGTTTCTGTATTTTCTGATGGTTGCAAGGGAGCGAGGTCTGTTTCTTCATGCGGTGCACGTAAACCACATGCTGCGGGGTGAAGACGCGGACAGTGATCAGAAATTTGTCGAGAAACTTTGTCAGAATACAAGAGTGAGCCTTAGGAGCGTTCGGTTTGACTGCGCGAAATATGCGAAGGACCGGAACATGACCCTGGAAGAGGCAGGCCGGAAAGTCCGCTACGAAAGCTTTGACGAAGAGGCGAGAAGGATCGTGAGCGAAGGCGCGGACGAAGGCTCTGTGAAAATCGCGACGGCGCATAATCTGGACGATCAGGCCGAGACCATTCTCCTTCGGGTTCTGAGAGGAACCGGGACGGACGGTTTAGCAGGAATCCAGTATATGACAAAGGATGAAGCCGGATTCTGGCGAATCCGGCCGATGCTGGACATCTCCCGTGCGGAAATCAGGGAATACTGCGAAGAGCAGGGCCTTGTTCCGAGGGAGGACAAGACAAATGAAGATACGATGTATTCCAGGAACCGGATTCGGAAGGAACTGATGCCGGTGCTGGAAACCTATAACCCGAAAGTCCGGGAAGCCCTTGCCCGGCTGGCTGGCTCTGCAGAGGAAGACCGTGCGTATTTCCGGAATGCGGCGGAGGACGCGGCGGCGCGGGCAGTAACGGAGATCGGAGAGGGATATCTGATTCTCTCCGGAAAGGTGCTCCGCGAGCTTCCTGGAGCGGTGCGGAAAAGGCTGTATGTGCAGGCGCTTTCCGAGCTCGGTTTTAAGGAAGATTTCACCTATGCGCATCTTTCGAAGGCGGACGAACTTCTTCGGGGAGATTCTCCTTCCGCAAAGATCCTTCTCCCCCATGGCTTCTATATCACGAGGAGGTATGAGGATCTGAAATTCGCGTCCCCGGAGGCCGGGCAGCAGGATCATGCGCCGTCCGGATTGGATGTCAGCATCGGAACGCCGGAGGATGCGGCGGAGCTTCTGAAACGGAAAAAAGGAAAAGCCGCGGCGTTTGATCTTAAGAAATTCCGGGAAAAATATGGTGAAAGCGCGGAAGAAAGGCTGGAGCTCCGGACAAGAGAGCCTGGAGACACGATCTCCGTCCGGACCGGTGGAGGTGATTCTGCATCCGGAAAGCAGTTCGGAAGGAAGAAGATTCAGGATCTGTTCGTGGACCGGAAGGTTCCGAAGGATGCGAGAGATGAAATCCGGTATGTCACTTGTGGAATCGACGTTCTGTTCATTCCCGAATCGCCGTGGGCCGGGCTCCGGGCGCAGTACGCGGCAGACTTGTGTTTTGGGGAAAACACAAAAGAAGTGCTGCTTGTTGAAACTTTTTGGGCGCTATGATATGATATTTCCGTTATTTTGTGTATAATAACAAAATATGATAAAAATCTTCGAAAGATAACGGGGGATAGAAGGAGAACGCGGTTTTGAAGAAATTTACGAGGAATATTGTCGTATACCTGCTGCTGTTCGCGGTAGTGTTCGGGTTTGCGGCATTTGCCAGAAACGGGGGCGGAGGCAGCAATAAAGAAGTTTCCTTCTCCAAAATGGTCAGCTATTTGAAGAACGATCAGGTGTCGGCGGTCAACATCACCGATAATAAGGTGACCGCAACTATTGGCAAGGATGAGAAGGTCTACTGCTATGCAAACAGCGTTGTGGAAGTGCAGTGGCTGGAGCAGAAATACATTTACAGCAAGGTGGCTTCCGGGAAGCTTGAGATGTCGACAGACGCTCCGAACCGCGGGTCTGTGTTCCTGTCGATTCTTCCGACGATTCTGATGCTTGTCGCGCTGGGATTCCTGTTCTACGTCATGATGAATCAGGGCGGGAACGGGAAAGCGTTCCAGTTCGGGAAGAGCCGGGCGAAAGTATATAAAGGCGAAGGAAAGAAAATCACCTTTGATGACGTCGCGGGTCTGAAGGAAGAGAAGGAAGAACTGGAGGAAATTGTTGAATTCCTCCGGGATCCTAGAAAATACACGGAAGTCGGAGCCAGGGTCCCGAAGGGGATTCTGCTGGTCGGCCCTCCGGGGACCGGAAAAACGTATGTGTCCCGCGCGACGGCGGGAGAAGCGGGCGTTCCGTTCTTTACGATCAGCGGATCGGATTTTGTAGAGATGTTCGTCGGTGTCGGCGCATCCCGTGTCCGTGATCTGTTTGATCAGGCGAAGAAGAACGCGCCGTGCATTGTTTTCATTGATGAAATCGATGCGGTCGGAAGAAAAAGAGGCGCGGGTCTCGGCGGCGGCAACGATGAGCGGGAGCAGACGCTGAACCAGCTCCTCGTAGAAATGGATGGATTCGCGGAGAACTCCGGAATCATCATTCTCGCTGCGACGAACCGTCCGGATGTACTGGATCCGGCGCTTCTCCGTCCGGGCCGCTTTGACCGGCAGATTGTAATCGGTCTTCCGGATGTGAAGGGAAGAGAAGAGATCATTCGTGTGCATTCGAAGAACAAGCCGTTGGCAAAAGAGGTTTCGCCGGAGATTATCGCGAGAAGAACTCCGGGATTTACACCGGCGGATCTTGAAAACCTTCTGAATGAGGCGGCGCTTATTACAGCAAGACGAAACGGCCGCTGGATCCGGATGGCGGAGATCGAGGAGGCAACGACGAAAGTAATGGCAGGACCTGCCAAGAAAAGCCGTGTCATCAGCGAGAAGGAGCGGAGACTCACCGCTTACCACGAAGCCGGGCACGCGATCGTCATGCGGAGCATCCCCGGATCCGATCCGGTGCATCAGGTGACGATCATTCCGAGAGGAAGCGCGGGCGGATTTACCATGTCTCTTCCTGTCGAAGACCGTTCCTTTATGACGCGCGGCGATATGAAGAACCAGATTCTGCATCTGCTCGGAGGAAGAGTCTCGGAGGCTTTGTTCCTGGATGATATCAGTACAGGCGCGAGCAACGATATCGAGCGTGCGACGTCTATCGCGCGGGATATGGTAACCAGGTACGGGTTCAGTAAAAAACTGGGGCCGGTCAGCTACAGCGACTCCAGTGAAGTTTTCCTGGGAAGGGACTATTCGAAAACCAAGTCGTATTCGGAAGATATTGCGTCGGAGATCGATCATGAGGTCATCGATACGATGAACAATGCGTACAAGGAAACGGAGCAGATCCTGAAAGACCATTCGGATCAGCTGAAGACCGTCGCGGAGGCGCTTCTCCTTGTGGAGACGCTGGACGGAAAACAGTTCGAACGGCTCTACACTGGGGAGATTGATGCGGAAGGTCTGGAGAAGGAAGTCCGTGAAAAAGAAGCGGAAATCCAGAAGCAGAATGAGAAAGAAGCGGAAGAATCCGAGAGAATCCGTGAAGAAGAGAGACAGAAAGAGAAGGAAGACCTGGATCGTTTCGACGAAGACTATATGGGAAACATCGACGGTCAATTCCTGATTGTAGACGAGAAGGGTGAAATTCGTTCTGTTCATAAAGACGCGAATGGAGACCAGGTAGAGAGTCTCCGCGGCCAGGAGGATGAGAAACCGAAGGAAGAGACCGAAGACGCAGGCGATGCAGAAGAAGCGCCGAAAGCCGATGATTCCGAGGAAAAATGAGAACATACAGTAAATGATTACAGGGAAGGGAAGGCAGGATGAAAATTTCCGTTGAAAAATGCTTAAGTCTTCGCTCCTTTTCGCCGAGCGTTCTGGCAGCAGGAAAGGCGGGTCTTCAGAACCGGGTCCGCGGAATTTCTGTCCTGGATGCGCCGAATCCGGAAGAAGCCGTGAAAGAGAACGGAGTGCCGGAGCAGCTGGTGCTTACGTCGTTCAGCGGACTTTCCGGGAAGGACTCCGTGAAGGCGGAAATAGCGAAAACGCTTGCGGATGCAGGCGTTGCCGGAATTGTCGTTTTCGATCATGGAGACAATTCGAGCGAAGCGCTTGCGCGCACGAAGGAAGCCTGCGAGAAAGCGGAGCTCCCGCTTATTTTGATTCCAAAGGAAAACCCGGTCCGCTATGCTGAGATGATCGAAGAGGTCATGGACGAGGTGCGCTACGGAGAGAATTTCGAAAGCAATCTGATTGCGAATACGATCTTCCACCTCCTGAATTTCGAGAAGCACACCAGCTTTCCGGCCGCTTTGAAGGAAGCCGCGGTCAGCAATGATTTCCAGGTCGTCCTTCTGTCGCACGATTTCAATCCGGTTCTTGCCGTGGAAACCCGGCAGAAGATTACGATTGAGCAGGCTGTACAGAAGGCGAAAGGAAGAGACGTCGAGAAATCCGGAATTTATACATTTGTGGATGTGGACGACGTTCCGACCTACTGGGGGCCTTTGACCGTAAACGGCGAGAAGTATTTTCTTCTGATTGTGGATAATGATGACAATTACTCTCCCAGCGATATTTCCAAGCTTGCGGAAATCATCGAGCTTGCGATGGGCATGTGGAAATATACGCCGGAGCGGGATGTCCGGGCGGAGTTCGTGAAAGCGCTGGTTCGCGACAATAAGAGCCTCGCATATTCACTGAAAGATGAAATGAATCTGGATCCTTCGAAACTCCTCGGTGTTTTCTATGCCCGCGGCATTTCGTCGAAAGAGGCGCAGGAGATGATCACAGAGACGGAAGAGAAAGAAGGCATTCTGGTGGTTCGGATCTCCGACGCGGACGAAACGAACGCGGTTGTCATCGAGGACCCGTCCCGTTCGGACCGCACGCGCACGGAGCAGAAAATGGCGCTCCTCGCTTTGTTTGACAGACTGAAGGAACTGGACCGGAGCATCCGTATTTTCCAAGCTACGGAAATCAACGGAATTGAAGGCGCAGGGGACGCGTTTCATCTGATCAATGAGACTTGGACGTTCGTGGAGAGTGTTTTTCCGTTCAAGCGCGTATTTACAAAGTATGAGCTTGCTTTGGTTTCCAACTGCATCAATCTTCAGGTGCAGGGCGGACATCTCAAGAAGACGTATATGGATCTTCTGGAGCCGTTCAAGCGGGAGATGGGAGAGAACAAAGCGAAGCAGCTGCTGGAGACGCTGGAGACATTCGTTCTCGACGCAGGAATGAACAGCAGCAAAACCAGTGTTTTTATGGGCATCCATACGAATACGGTGCAGTATCGTCTGAAGAGAATTAATGAAGTTCTCGGCGCGGAAATTACGGGGAACCGGGTGATTCCGGGACTTACGATGGCTTTGGCGCTGAAGAGGCTGGAACGTGCGGTCGGATGAGCGCGCAGGTAGCGAGAGGAAAACTATGTTAATCGCATTTGACATTGGAAACACCAACACTGTACTTGGTGTATACCGGGACGGCAAGATGGTGACCAGTTGGAGAATGGAAACCGACGCGAGAAAGAGCGCGGATGAGTATGGCATGCTCGTCAGCATGTTTTTCTCCCATTCGGGACTGTCTATGAATGAGGTGGATGACGTGATCATCGCGACGGTAGTTCCGTCCGTGATGTATACCATCCGTCATATGACGAAAAAATATTTCAAGAAAGACGCGATTGTGGTCGAATCCGGGATCAAGACCGGGCTGATTGTAAAATACGACAACCCGAAGGCCGTCGGGTCCGACCGGATTGTAAACGCGGTTGCAGCGCATGAAAAATACCCGGGAAATCTGATCATTATCGATCTTGGAACGGCGACAACCTTCTGCGCGGTGACTGCGAAGGGTGAGTATCTGGGCGGAACGATTGCTCCGGGACTGAAGATTTCTTCAACCGCGCTGTTCGAAATGACCGCGCAGCTCCCGAAGGTAGAGCTGGAAGCGCCGGGACACGCCATCTGCCGCAGTACGATTTCCGGAATGCAGTCGGGACTGATCTACGGGCATATGGGAATGGTCGAGTTTATCGTCGGCATGATGAAGAAAGAGCTGGCGGAGCAGACCGGATCCGATGAGCCGATTACTGTCATTGCGACAGGCGGCCTTTCGACGATGATTCAGTCCGGTGTGAAGTGCATCGATGTCGTGGACCGGGAACTGACGCTGGACGGACTTGCAATTATCTACGAAAAAAACAAGCATCATCACCGAAAAAATCACAAGATGTGCGGAGAAGAGCGTTGAGCGGAGAAAGGCAAAGACCTGCCGGATTTCCCAGGAAGGATGAACACACCCTTCGGCCGATCGGGAACGTAACACCGGCGAATCCTTTTTTTCTTGCCCCGATGGCGGGCGTGTCGGACGCTCCGATGCGCAGAATCTGCCATGAAATGGGCGCTTCTGTCACATATTCGGAAATGATCAGCGCGAAGGCTTTGTTTTATGGAGACCGGAAGACAGAGCGCCTTCTGGAATCGTTTGAGGACGAAGGCCCGTTTGCATTTCAGATTTTCGGCCACGAGCCGGATGTGATGGCTTACGCGGCTGAAAAACTGAATTCGTATCCGAACGTGATTCTGGATATTAACATGGGGTGTCCGGTTCCGAAGATCGTTAAAAACGGAGAAGGATCCGCGCTGATGAAGAACCCGGAGCTGTGCGGGGATATCGTAAGGGCCGTTGTAAAGGTTTCAAAGAAGCCGGTAACGGCGAAGATCCGCGCGGGGTTTACAGATCGTGACCGGAATGCGGTGGATGTCGCGCTTTCGCTGGAGGAGGCGGGCGCTTCAGCGGTTGCTGTGCATGGAAGAACCAGGGAGCAGTATTACAGCGGTTCCGCGGATTATTCCATCATCCGGCGTGTGAAGGACGCGCTTAGGATTCCGGTGATCGGGAATGGAGATGTCACGGACGCGGCGAAGGCGGCAGTGATTTTTCAGGAAACGGGATGCGATTACATAATGATCGCCCGCGGTGCAGAGGGAAATCCCTGGATTTTCAGAGAACTCAGCGCGGCCTGGGAAGGGAAGGACATTCCGGATCCGCCGACTCTGGATGAACGAAAGCAGATGCTTCGGCGCCAGATGGAGGATTTGATCCAGTTAAAGGGTGAGTATACAGCGGTCCGCGAAATCCGGAAAGTGACCGGCTGGTATTTCCGCGGCGTCCCCGGCGCGGCGAAGCTCCGCGGCATGATCAATTCCATCACAGATGCCGATACATGGTTCCGCACGGTGGATCTTCTGTAGGCGCCTGTAATCAGCTGCCGTTTCCAGCAGATTTCTGCAGATGTAAGCGCTCTGGCATGCGGGATGGTTTTCCGTTTATGAGAGCGGCATGCCGGGTATACATTAGATAAACTAAAATCAAGGAATCGGGAAAGCGTATGCTTTCAGGCAGGTTCTTGCTGTTTGTTTTTCAGAGCGGGAAAACCGTTTGGAAAAAATTGAGAGAAGGAGTTTCTCATGGAGAAAGAAGAAATGAAAAAACAGGTAACCGCTGCGCTGGAAGATGTGCGGAACGTGCTTAAGCGCGACGGCGGAGATCTGGAACTGGTGGATATCACCGACGACAATATTGTGAAGGTCCGTCTGCAGGGACATTGCATCGGCTGCCCGGGCGCGCAGATGACGCTCCGGATGATTGTGGAGCAGATTCTTGGAGAAGCGGTACCGGAAATTCAGGGCGTGGACGCGGTAGACTAAAGGATATCAGCAGACTAAAGTATATACGAGGTGAACGGATGGATTTAGAGCAGGCTTTTATGAAGAACCGCGCTCTTTCGCTGAAGACCCTTTCAGAAGTGATTTCTATCCCCAGCGTACAGGAAAATCCTGCAGAATCCCCGGAAGGAGAAAAATTCCCTTTCGGACAGGATGTGCAGGATGTTTTCATGTATATGCTTTCGAAGGGACAGGAATTCGGGTTTGAAACGGAGAACGCGGATAATTACGGCGGACATATTGAATTCGGACACGGGAAAGAGATTGTCGGCATTCTCGGTCATTTGGATGTAGTGCCCGTACAGGCCGAGGACTGGGACTTCGATCCTTTTTCTGGTGAACAGAAAGACGGATATATTCTGGGGCGGGGAACGACCGATGACAAAGGCCCTCTTCTCGCCGCCTTTTTCGCGATGAAAATTTTGAAGGACGTGGGATATGTTCCGGACCGGAGAATCCGTCTGATCTTAGGACTGGATGAAGAGACGAACTGGAACGGAATGGATTATTACCTTAAGAAGATTGGCGCGCCGGATTTCGGATTTACGCCGGACGCGGACTTTCCGGTGATCCGCGCCGAAAAGGGAATTCTTCATTTTGATATTGTGAAGAAGCTCTCGGATCGGAACGAACCAGGTCTTGACGTTCGGAGGATGTCTGCGGGAACGGCCAGAAACGCGGTTCCGGGAAGTAGCGAGTGCGTTCTTCTTTCTGAAAATCCGGAGGTTTATGAAGAGGTTCGGAAAACTGCGGAGGAAGTATCCGAAAAGCGCAGTGCGAAGGTTGTGCTCAGGAGAACCGGAAAATCTCTGAAATTGATGATTTCCGGCAGAACGTCGCATGCGGCAATGCCGGAAAAGGGAACGAACTCGATTTCCGTTCTGTTTGAAATACTTGGAAAGCTCCCGCTGGCAAACGCTTCTTTAGCGGATTTCATCCGGTTCTATAACGAGTCGATCGGCTATGAGACAGATGGAAAAAGCATCGGATGCGCTTTGTCCGATTCGATTTCCGGAGATCTTACGTTCTGCGCCGGGATGCTCGGATATGACCGGAAATCTGTGACGGTTTCCATTGATATCCGGTATCCGGTGACGAAATCGGATGATGAAGTTTTCAGTGGCATGCGGCCGGTTCTCGATCAGAACGGGCTTGGCACCGTCATGGTATCCCATCAGGCGCCGATTTATCAGCCGGACGACAGCCCGCTTGTGGACGCGCTGATGAAGATTTATCAGGAAGAAACCGGCGACGCGGGAAGCGAGCCTTTGGTCATCGGCGGCGGCACGTACGCGAGAGCCTGCACGAACATTGTCGCTTTCGGCGGCTTGTTCCCGGGAGACCCGGATATTATGCACCAGGCGAATGAAAAAATTGAGGTGCGGAGATACCTCGAAATGATCAAAATTTATGTGAAGGCAATCCGCCTGCTTGGCAGCGCGGAATTTAAGATGGAGGCATGATGAACCAGAATTCCAGAGTAACCACGGTGCGCTTCGCGACGGTTTCCATAATGTGCGCGATTTCCTGTATTCTTGTTTTGATTATTACTATTCCGTTTCCGCTGTTTCCGGCGTTTCGGTATGATCTCGCGGATGTTCCGATTATGATTACGACATTCGCGTTCGGACCGGTGTACGGAGTCGCGGTCACTGTCATCGTCAGCCTGATCCAGGCTTTTATTCTTGGACAGGACGGACTGATGGGATTCTGCATGCACGTCTTTGCCACAGGCGCGTTCGTAATTTCAAGCGGTCTGGTTTACCGCCACAGAAAAACGAAGAAAAACGCGGTTATCGCGCTTGTCATCGGCACGATTGTCATGACGCTGATGATGTGCGTCCTGAACCTTGTTCTGGATCCTATCTTTTATGGAATGCCGCGGAAAGCGGTGCAGGCGCTGATTCCGGCGATTCTTCTTTTTAATTTTTCAAAAGCGGGCATTAATTCGCTGATTACATTCCTGATTTACAAGCGGGTATCCAACCTGATTCACCGCGCAGAGCTGAAACCGACGAATTCCGGAAAACGAAAATAGGAGGCGCGTATGTTTACGGCTGTCATCCGTGGGGAAGAAGAAACGAAAAAGTTCGGTAAAAAGTTGGCGGATCATCTGAAGCCGAACGATATTCTCGCGCTTACCGGCGATCTGGGTACGGGCAAGACGACCCTGACAAAGGCGATTGCAGCAGGTCTCGGCGTGAAGGAGAATATTACAAGTCCGACATTCACGATTGTGAAAGAGTATCGTTCGGGCCGGCTTCCTCTGTTTCATTTTGATGTCTACCGCCTCGAATCCGGTGAAGAGCTTCTTGCCATCGGTGGCGACGAATATTTCTCCCGCGGGGGCATCTGCGTGATCGAATGGGCGGACAAAGTCGCGGAGGTTCTTCCGGATGAAACGAAGCTGATCGCCCTGCATTATGGGAAAGAAGAAGGAGAGCGTATCTATCAATGTTTCTTTTAGTCTTTGATACAACCGGTCCGGTCGGATCGGCAGCATTGATCGATGAAGAGGGCCGCGTGACAGTCCGTGAGACCCGGGAGCCGATGGCGCATCTTAAGATGCTTATGCCTCTTACTGCGGAGCTCCTCCGGGATCGGGGAATCCGTCCGGATGACCTGACCGCGGTTTCCGCGGCAGCAGGCCCCGGCTCCTATACAGGCATCCGGATCGGCGTTTCTACAGCCCGAGCACTCTCGCAGGCACTTTCCATTCCATGTGTGAAGGTTCCGACGCTGGAGATGTTCCGGGCTTTTTCCGGAAACGGCAGAGCGGCCGCTGTGATTCTGAACGCGCGCCGCGGACAGGTATATGGCGCGGTTTTCGGAGCGGATGGAGAGACTGTTCTGACTCCGGGACCCTGGATGTTGGAGGATGCTGTGAACGCGGCCGACCCACTCGGGGGCTGTGTAACCTGGTACGGAGACGGGATCGACGCGTATAAGGACAGTCCGAAGTACGGCGGGCTTCTGGAAGGACGCATTTTCGCGCCGGAAAGCGTCAGGTATCAGAACGCCGGGCTGGCGGCGCCGTATGCGCTTCGGGAATATCAGGAAGGAAAGACGCTGACGTATGATGAGCTGCTTCCGGAGTATATGCGGAAGACGGAAGCGGAGCAGAAATGGAAGGACGGCACGCTTGCGGAAGCCCGGAAGCGAAAGCTTCAGAGAATTATGGGGATTTCAGGAGACGCGGCTTCCGATGCCGGGAAAGGGAAACGATAAATGGCAGTAGAACTGGTCATTCGCCGGGCTGAATACCGGGACGCGCCGAAAATCGCGGCGCTGGAAGAGGACTGCTTCCCCGATCATCCATGGACAGCGGATATGATCCGCCATGAAATTGAATATAACGAATTGGTGCAGGTGATCGTCGCGGAATCGGAAGGGAAGATTCTGGGGTATGAAAGCGCCCAGTTTCTCCTGGATGAATGCGATCTCCGGAGAATCGCCGTCGCGCCGGAGCAGCGGAGGCAGAAGCTGGGCACGATCCTTCTGGACGCGCTGTTTCGAGTTGCCGAGGAGCAGGGCGCGCAGATGATCACACTGGAAGTGGATGCGGAAAATCTGGCCGCCATCGGGCTTTATCAGAAGGAAGGCTTTCAGGTGAACGGCCGGCGTCCGGACTACTATGGCAAGGACAAGGACGCCCTTCTCATGATCCGGATCGGGGATCCGTCCGAAGTGCATCCGGAGGTGCAGTCTTAATGAAAGGGAAATCATTCATCACATTAGGAATAGAGACCAGCTGCGATGAAACTGCGATCGCAGCAGTTGCGGATGGAAGAAAAATCCTGTCGAATGTGATCTCCACGCAGATTCCGATTCATACGAAATTCGGCGGTGTTGTACCGGAGATCGCGTCCAGAAGGCATCTGGAGAATATCAACGACGTGCTTTCAGAGGCACTCGGTCAGGCGGATCTGACGCTGGATGATGTGGATCTGATCGGGGTTACCTACGGACCGGGTCTGATCGGCGCGGTGCTGATCGGCGTCGCGACGGCGAAAGCGCTGTCCTTCGCGAAAGGGATTCCGCTTGTAGGTGTTAATCATATGCACGGTCATGTCAGCGCGAATTATCTGGTATATCCGGATCTGGAGCCGCCTTTTCTCGCGCTTGTCGTGTCCGGAGGACATACGAATCTTATCGATGTGACGGATTATAATGAATGCACCGTTATCGGATCCACCCGGGACGATGCCTGCGGCGAGGCCTACGATAAGGTCGCCAGGGTGATCGGGCTTGGGTATCCGGGCGGACCGAAAATAGACCGGGCCGCGAAGGAGGGAAATCCCCGCGCGTATGAATTCAAACGGGTTATGCTCGAAAAGGGAAGCTATGATTTCAGCTTCAGCGGGATAAAAACGCAGGTTCTGAATGTCGTAAACCAGCAGAGGATGCGGGGAGAAGAAGTTCGGACAGAGGACGTGTGCGCGAGCTTTCAGGCGGCGGTTGTGGATGTCCTCGTGGAAAAAGCGATGGAAGCGGTTCATGAGTTTGGAGAAAAGCGGATCGTGATGGCCGGAGGCGTATCGGCGAATTTCGGCCTTCGGAAAGGCATGGAGGACGCGGCCGAAAAAGCCGGAATCCGGCTGTATAAACCGAAGCCGGTGCTTTGCACGGATAACGGCGCGATGATCGCGTCGGCCGCGTATTATAAATACAGGAAGCATGGAGCGGACGATCTTACGCTGGATGCGTATGCGGATCTTCCGTACTGACCGGATGGCCGGAGAGAGGGAATTCCGAAGGCGGAGACGCCTTTGCAGAATTGCTTTGTCCGAAATAGTGAAGGAAACGAATTTTTATGATTGTATTATCAGCCACAGACATTTCAAAAGCCTACGGCACGGATGTGATTCTGGATCGGGTTTCCTTTATCGTAGAAAAAGGGAGCCGGGTCGGAATTGTCGGCGCGAACGGCGCCGGAAAATCCACGCTGATGGAGATTCTGGCAGGCCGTTCAAAACCGGACAGCGGAAATTTTTTCATTTCGCAGAATACGACAGTCGGCTATCTGGCGCAGAATGATACTTTTGAAGACGATCGGACGGTCATAGAAGAGGTAGAAGACATTTACCGGAAGTTCCGGGACATGGAAAAGGAAATCCGGGATCTGACCGAAAAAATCACGGAGCTTTCTCAGGATCCGGACAGCGGGGAAGAATATGCGCGGGTCATGAAACGGTATGGGGATCTTCAGGAACGCTATGAACGGGAGGGCGGATTCACGTATAAAAGCGAGATGCGCGGAATCCTGAACAGCATGGCGTTCGGCGAGGAATACTATGACAAGCCGATCCGAGATCTTTCCGGCGGCGAACGGACAAGGCTCGCGCTCGCCTGCCTTCTGATGCGGAAACCGGATCTTCTGATGCTGGACGAACCGACCAACCATCTGGATATCGGCATGCTGAAATGGCTGGAGCAGTTCCTGGGGCAGTATTCAGGAACCATTCTGATGGTCAGCCACGACCGGTATTTTTTGGATCAGCTTTGTACGGATATTTATGAAGTTGAACACCATCATCTGACCTGCTGGCGCGGGAATTACACGGATTTTCAGGAGAAGAAACGCGCCCGCCGGGAAGCGGATCTCCGTGCCTATAAAAAACAACAGGATGAAATCCGCCGTCAGGAGGATATCATCCGGAGATTTAAGGAACGGGGAACAGAGCATCTTGCGAAGCGGGCAGAGTCCAGAGAGAAGAGACTCGCGGGGATGGAAAGAATCGAACGCCCTGAAAGCGAGGTCGGCTCTGTCCGGATGCAGTTCAAGCAGGACTTTAAAAGCGGGAACGACGTTATTTTCGCCGAAGGTCTTCGAAAGGCATTCCGCGAGGACGGCAGAACCCGTGAACTTTTTCATAATGTAAATATGGATATCAAGCGGGGCGACCGGATCTGCATCGTCGGCGCGAACGGCATCGGGAAAACGACGCTTCTCCGGATGATTCTGGGTGAGACGCAGCCGACGGAAGGATATCTGAAAATCGGACATAATGTCGAATTCGGTTATTATGATCAGCGGCAGGAAAGCCTGGATCCGGATAATACGGTTCTGGAAGAGGTGCATGACGCGTTCCGGCTGTATAAGGACAGTGAAATCCGCGGCATGCTCGGCCGGTTCCTGTTTCAGGGGGACAGTGTATTTACGAACGTCGGATCGCTTTCCGGCGGGGAAAAAGCCCGTCTGGCTCTTCTAAAGCTCATGATGTCCGGCGCGAACGTCCTTCTTCTGGACGAGCCGACGAATCATCTGGATATTGATTCAAAAGAGGTCTTTGAAGACGCTCTTCAGGAATATCCGGGAACGATTCTGGCGGTTTCGCACGACCGGTATTTTCTTCGGAAAATCGCGACGAAGATTTTCGAGCTGACAAAGGACGGCATCGTCTCTTATGAAGGCGGCTACGATTATTACGAGGAAAAGAGGCAGGAAATCGCCTCCGGAAAGCGGTACATGAATCAGTTCGGGAAGAAATCCCAGGAAGGAGCTGACGGTCTTGAGAAGAATTCTCCGACGCCTTTCCAGAGCAGCGCGGAGGAAGATGTCTCCTCTGAAAATGCTGGGAAACTGAGTGCGCAGGAAGAACGGGCTCTGAAGAAGAAAAAGGAAGCGGAGGAGCGCCGGCGGGCCCGGGAATCGGAGAAGCTGGAAGAGCGCATTATGTCTTTGGAAGAGGAAACTGAAGAGATTCAGAAAGAAATGTGCCGTCCGGAGTTCATGTCGAATTCGAAAAAGCTTGGAGAATTGAATCGGGAGCTCACCGAGAAACAGAAAGCGCTGGAGGAAGCGTACGCCGAATGGGATAAACTAAGTTAGGCGGCGGAGTGATACATCAGGCTTGAATTTTTTAACTATCTAACGTATAATCAATTTGTTAAGAAATAAACAGGAGGAAACGATCATGATTTTTGATAAAATCAGAGATATCATCGTAGAGCAGCTGAGTGTGGATGCATCTATGGTGACGATGGACACGAACCTGATGAAGGATCTGGAAGCGGATTCTCTAGACGCGGTGGAAATCATCATGTCGATTGAAGAAGAGTTCGACATCGAAATACCCGATGAAGAGGCTGAAAAATTCCAGGTCGTCGGCGACCTCGTGCACTACGTAGATGAGCACATGAACAAGTAAGAGTGCAATCGGAAGGCCCGCCGCTACGGCGGGTTTTCTTTTTATGGACAGGAGGGTCTTCGTGAGAAAGAAGAGCGATAAAATTTCAAATGCGGTCATCCGGAGACTTCCCAGATATCGGCGTTATCTTTATGAGCTGAAGAAGAAGGATGTAGAGAAGATTTCATCGAAAGATTTCAGCGCGATGATCGGGTATACGGCTTCACAGATCCGGCAGGATCTCAATAATTTCGGAGAGTTCGGCCAGCAGGGATACGGATATAACGTAGAATATCTTTATGATGAGATCAGCGCGATCTTAGGACTGGACCATGAATATAAAATGGTTCTGATCGGCGCCGGAAATTTGGGACAGGCGATCTCCAAATACGTAACCCATATGCAGCAGGGGTTTAATATTGTGGCCGCGTTCGAAGTGAAGAAAGAACTGATCGGGAAAAGCGTGGAAGGAATTCCGATCTACGATTATGAAAATCTCGTGGATTATGTGGAAAAACACGCAGTGGATATCGGAATTATCTGCGTGAACACCGGAAATGCGCAGGAAGTGGCTGACAGACTCTGCTTTGCCGGGATTGGCGGAATCTGGAATTTTGCGCTGGTGGATCTTGAGGTGCCGAAATATGTGGCGCTGGAGTCGGTGCAGATGGCGGATTCGCTTCACTCTCTGGCTTATCATATGACTGACCGGAGAGAAGAGTGGGAAGCGGTTCGGAATCAGCTTCGAAATGATGATCTGATTTCAAAAGAGAAAGAGACCTCGGAGAAAGAGGAAACTGCGCAGGAAAAATCGGAATAAATCGGAATAAACCGGAATGCCGGTCGGAATCCGGTATGATCCCGGAATAACAAAAGAGCCGCCCTTTACAGGACGGCTTTCACATTCTTATTGGAATGTTCCGTTAGAAGACTTACGCTTCCGCCGGTGCTCCAACTGGACATACGCCAGCGCAAGCTCCGCAGGAAATGCAGGAATTCTCATCGATTACATAAGCAGCGTCTCCCTGAGAGATCGCTCCAACCGGACATTCGCTTGCGCAAGCTCCGCAGGAGATGCATGTGCTGTCATCAATCTTATAAGCCATTGGTAAATCCTCCTTTTGATTAATGATCATTAATTTCTACGACCGATTATAACAGAAAGAATAAGGCAAGTAAAGCAATGATTGTGTATTCTTTAACAGGCAAAAGCGGTACTGGAAAGAGCTATCAGGCGAAGAATCTCTGCCGTAAGCTGGGCATTGAAACGATGATAGACGATGGCCTGCTGATTCATAAGAACAAGATTGTAGCGGGTCATTCCGCGAAGCTGGAGAAGACGAAGCTAGGCGCGATCCGGGCTGCGGTTCTGTCCCGGGAGGATCACCGGAGGGAGATCGCGGAGAAACTGAAGGGCATCCATCCGGAAAAGCTTTTGATCTTAGGAACGAGCGACGGGATGACGGAAAAAATCGCGGAGCAGCTCAATCTTCCGAAAATTTCCGAATACATACATATAGAGGATATTACAACTGAGAAAGAACGGGAAGCGGCCAGAGAGAGCCGGGATGTACTGGGAAAGCACGTGATTCCGGTGCCAACGATGGAGCTGAAACGGGATTTTGCCGGATATTTCATGGATCCGATGAAATTGTTCCGGGACCGGAAGAACGGATATGAATCAGAAAAAACGGTCGTCCGCCCGGCATACAGCTACATGGGCGATTTTGTCATCTCCGATTCTGTGCTCCGGGACATCGCGGTTCTGGTCGGTGAGGAGACACCGGGCGTCGCTCGTGTACAGAAAGTGTATGAAAATACAGTGACGGAAGAGCTTTGTCTCACTGTATTTCTGACGATGACGCGGGAGGTGAATCTGTGGGAAGGGGCATCCGCGTTTCAGCATGCGCTTATGCGGATGATCGAACGAATGACCGCCTTCAATGTCGCGAAAATTGATGTGCAGATCCGGGGGATCGAAGACGCGGAGATATAGAAATGACAGAAGGCATAGAAATGACAGAAGACAACGTACGGATTTCCGGAATCCATGATTTCCTGCCGAACGATACATTTACCTGCGGACAGTGCTTTCGCTGGAACAAGCTTCCGGACGCAAGCTGGGAAGGGATCGCGAAGAAGCGGATCATCCGGCTTCGTTTTGAGGAAGATCGTTTTGGGAAAAATGCGGCCGGGGACGCAGCCGCGAACCCATCGGAGGCTTCTCCTTCCGGGACGCTTTTCCTTTCGCCCTGCACGGACAAAGAATTTCAGGATCTCTGGCGGCCTTATTTGGATCTGGACAGGGATTACGGGAAAATAAAGAAGGCTCTTTCTCAGAATGATCCGGTCATGAAGGCTGCGATTCAGGCGGGACCGGGAATCCGGATCCTTCATCAGGAACTTTGGGAGACGATGCTTTCTTTCCTCATTTCGCAGAACGCATCGATCCCGAGAATCCGTGGCTGCATCGAACGGCTTTCCGAGAAGTTCGGCGAACCGATCGGAGAAGACTTTTCCGGGAAGACTCGCTTTTCGCTTCCGGACCCGGATACATTGGCCAAACTTTCGCCCGAAGAACTCGCGGATGTCCGGCTCGGTTACCGGGCAGGCTATCTGATCGGGACGGCCCGGTATGTTCTGGATCACGGCATGCCGGAGACCGAGGAAGAACTGATGAAGTGCCCCGGGATCGGACCGAAGGTGGCCTCCTGCATCGCACTGTTCGCGATAGGTAAGACTGATGCTTTTCCCATCGATGTCTGGGTGAAGCGGGCGATGCGGACCTGCTACGGGATTCCGGAAAAGGATATTTCCGGAATGCGTGCGTTCGCACAGGAAAATTTCGGAGAATACGGCGGTTTTGCTCAGCAGTATCTGTTTTATTATCTGCGCTCGAAAAAGGACTCCGAAGGAAAACCTCCGCAGTGCTGAGGTCATGTCTTTTTTAAAAACCAACCGAAAAAATTAAATAATAATCTATTGACAAGGATATGCCATTTGCATACAATAGAAACAGTGATTAGCACTCAAATTAATTGAGTGCTAATAATACAAAACCCGATGAAACGGCGGGTTTTGATTCACTTACAGATCTGCGCAAAGATAACATATGTATAAAAATGGAGGGGAGCAGAAATGGCTATTAAACCGTTAGGAAGCAGAGTTCTTATTAAGAAGCTTGAGGCGGAAGAGAAGACCGCCGGCGGAATCATTCTTACGACCGCTGCGCAGGAGAAGCCGCAGATGGCGGAAGTTGTCGCAGTCGGACCTGGAACGAAAGACGAGCCAATGGAAGTGAAGGCCGGTGACAAGATCGTATTTGCGAAATACGCTGGAACCGATGTTAAATATGAAGGCGAAGATTACACAATCATGAAGCAGTCCGACATTCTGGCTGTTGTTGACTAATTAAGGGGGTAATTGAGATGGCGAAGGATCTGATTTACGGAGAGGACGCAAGAAGAAAACTGCAGGCTGGCGTTGATAAGCTGGCAGACACCGTTAAAATCACACTGGGACCGAAGGGAAGAAACGTACTGATCAACAAGCAGTATGGTTCTCCGCTGATCACAAACGACGGTGTTTCGATCGCGAAGGAAATTGACCTGGAAGACGGTGTGGAGAACATGGGTGCGCAGGTTGTCAAGGAAGTCGCTTCCAAGACGAACGATGTCGCTGGTGACGGAACCACAACCGCGACACTGCTGGCGCAGTCGATCATCCGCGAGGGATTCAAGAACGTCGCTGCCGGCGCGAATCCGATGGTTCTTAAGAAAGGACTTCAGGGTGCGGTAGACGTAGCGGTAGAAGAAATCAAGAAGATTGCGAAGCCGGTTGAGACAAAGGAAAGCATCGCGCAGGTTGCGTCGATTTCCGCTTCGGATACGCAAATCGGCGGACTGATCGCGGACGCGATGGAGAAGGTCGGCAAGGACGGCGTTATCACGGTTGAGGAATCCAAGTCTCTGGGAACGACACTGGACGTTGTAGAAGGTATGCAGTTCGACAGAGGATATCTCAGCCCGTATATGGCGAATGATACGGATAAGATGGAAGCGAACATGGAAAATCCGTACATCCTGCTTACGACAAAGAAGATCACAAACATTCAGCCTTTGATTCCGATTCTTGAGCAGATCGCGAAGAGCGGAAGCAAGCTCCTGATCGTTGCTGAGGATGTTGAGAGCGAAGCGCTTGCGACACTGGTTGTCAATAAGCTCCGCGGCGTTCTGGACGTTGTTGCGGTAAAGGCTCCGGGATATGGCGACAGAAGAAAGGCCATGATGGAGGATATCGCGATTCTGACCGGCGGCACCGTAATCAGCGACGAGCTGGGCATGGAGCTCTCCGATGTGAAGCTGGACATGCTCGGATCCGCAGGAACTGTTAAGGTTACGAAGGATGACACAACCATTGTAAGCGGCGCAGGTAGCAAGGAAGCGATTCAGGCCAGAGTAGAGCAGCTGAAGAAGCAGGAAGCGGAGACTGAATCCGATTATGATAGGGAAAAACTGCAGGAGAGACTTGCGAAGCTGTCCGGCGGCGTTGCGGTTATCCGTGTCGGCGCGGCGACAGAAACTGAGCTGAAAGAGAGAAAGCTCCGCATTGAGTACGCTCTGAACGCGACAAAGGCTGCCGTTGAAGAAGGAATCGTTGCAGGCGGCGGTGTTGCTCTCTGCAGCACAATTCCGGCAGTAACCGCATATGCGGATTCTTTGACCGGAGACGAGAAGACCGGTGCGAAGATTATTGAAAGAGCTCTGGAAGAGCCGGTTCGTCAGATCGCGGAGAATGCGGGATTTGAAGGAAGCGTCGTTGTCGCGAAGGTTAAGAGCGAGAAGCCGGGATATGGCTTCGATGCCGCGAACGATGCATATGTAGATATGATCGCGTCCGGAATTGTTGACCCGGCAAAGGTAACGAGATCCGCAATTCAGAATGCGGCTTCTGCTTCGGCTTTGCTCCTCACCACCGAAGCGGGTATCGTCGACATCAAGGAAGATACTCCGGCTGTACCGGCAGCTCCGCAGCCGGGAATGGGCGGAATGGGATATTAATCTCATAGATGCTGAAATAAATAAAGATGAACTCCAGTTCATCGGCTCCGTGCTTTCGGGCACGGAGCTTTTTTCATGGCCGCAAATAAAGCGCGGCGCAGCGGGCTTGGCGCGCCATTGCTGTGTCGTTTCGGCTTTCTGTCTTATGTGAACGGACCGGCCGGCCTTCTTCCGAAGTCTGCCTTGTTTTTTCGCGTTTTTTGGTATAGAATATACTAAATTTACAGGGAAACAAGCGAATTTTCCGCTTCAGGATTTTTAGTACGGGAGGGTCATGCATGGCACACTATTTTGAAGAACCATCGAGAACATTTAATGAATATTTGCTGATTCCAGGATATACATCTGAAGACTGCACAATTGAGAATGTTTCTCTGAAAACACCGATTGTAAAATTCAAGAAGGGCGAAGAGCCGTCTTTGACCGCGAACATTCCGCTTGTTTCCGCTTCGATGCAGGCGGTTTCCGATGACCGCATGGCGGTCGCGCTTGCGCGGGAGGGCGGCATTTCCTTTATTTACTGCTCGCAGTCTGTGCAGAGCGAAGCGCAGATGGTGAAGCGCGCGAAAGAATATAAGGCGGGGTTCGTTAAGAGCGACAGCAACCTCCGTCCGGATCAGACGTTGCAGGATGTGCTGGATCTGAAGGCGAAGAGCGGTCATTCGACGGTCGCGATTACCGACGACGGCACTCCGGAAGGAAAGGTTCTCGGAATCGTTACGAGCCGTGACTACCGTGTGAGCCGTCTTTCGAAGGATACCAAGATCAGCGAATTCATGACGCCGTTCGATAAGTTGATTTACGCGAAGAAGGGCATTACGCTGAGCGAAGCGAACGACATGCTGTGGGACAACAAGCTGAATGCGCTTCCGGTTATTGACGACGAACAGCGCCTCGCGTACTTTGTCTTCCGTAAGGATTACATGAACCATAAGAATTATCCGAATGAGCTTCTGGACGCGAATAAGCAGTACGTAGTGGGCGCGGCGGTAAATACCCGTGACTACAAGGAACGGATTCCGGCGCTCGTGGAGGCCGGTGCGGATGTGCTCAGCATTGACTCTTCAGAGGGATATTCCGTATGGCAGAAGAGAACGCTGGAATGGGTTCGTGAGAAATACGGCGACACCGTGAAGATCGGCGCCGGAAATGTCGTGGATGCGGAAGGATTCCGGTTCCTTGCGGAAGCTGGCGCGGACTTCGTTAAGATCGGAATCGGCGGCGGCTCCATCTGCATCACAAGAGAGCAGAAGGGAATCGGACGCGGACAGGCAACGGCTGTCATTGATGTCGCGAGAGCGAGAGATGAGTACTATAAGGAAACCGGAGTATATATTCCGATCTGCTCGGATGGCGGCATCGTTTACGACTACCACATTGCGCTGGCTTTGGCGATGGGATCGGATTTCATCATGCTCGGAAGATATTTCGCGAGATTCGATGAATCTCCGTCGAACCGTCTCAATATCAATGGAAATTTCGTGAAAGAGTACTGGGGCGAAGGATCTGCGAGAGCAAGAAACTGGCAGCGCTATGACCTGGGATCGAATTCGGAGAACATGAAGTTCGAAGAGGGCGTCGATTCTTACGTTCCGTATGCCGGCGGCATTCATGAGAATGTGAATATGTCGCTCCTTAAGGTGAAGGCGACGATGTGCAACTGCGGCGTAACCACTATTCCTCAGTTCCAGAAGGACGCGAAGCTGACGCTTGTATCCGCGACCTCGATCGTGGAAGGCGGCGCGCACGATGTTACGCTTCGTGACAGCTCGCAGAATGTGATTAAATAAATCAGTTTGGCAAGACTTCGCGCCGTGTCCGGAGAATATTCCGGGCCCGGCGTTTTCGAATCCGGCTTTGACTCCCTGACTGTTATGGCCGGGCGGGGCCGGCTTTTCGAGAAAGAGGATTTTTATGAACAAAGAATTGATTGTTGTTCTTGATTTCGGCGGACAGTATAAACAACTGATTGCCCGCCGGGTTCGCGAAAACCATGTCTATTGTGAAATTCATCCATATACGCTTCCGTTCGAGGAACTTCAGGCGATGCAGCCGAAGGGAATTATCCTGACCGGAGGACCGGACAGCGTCTATGAAGAGGATGCTTTGTCCTATGACCCGAGGCTGTTTTCGATGGGCGTTCCGGTTCTCGGAATCTGCTACGGATCGCAGCTGATGGCCTATGAGCTGGGAGGAAAAGTTACTCCGGCTCCGCATTCGGAGTACGGCCATGTCGAGGTTTCCGTGAAATCGGAGGAGTCTTCGCTGATGCGTGACTGGCCGGAAGAAACGAGCTGTTGGATGAGCCACACGGATCGGATTGAGGAAGCTCCGGAGGGATTCAGAATCACTGCGTCGACCAAGGAATGTCCGATTGCGGGGATGGAAAATCCGGAGGCCGGGCTCTATGCTGTGCAGTTCCATCCGGAGGTAATTCATACGCCGGAGGGATACCGGATTTTCAGGAACTTTGTCTATGACATCTGCGGATGCTCCGGAGACTGGAAGATGGATTCGTTCGTAAAGACGACAATCCAGGAGATGCGGGAGAAAATCGGAGACGGCAAGGTGCTCTGCGCGCTTTCGGGCGGTGTGGATTCTTCGGTCTGCGCGGTTCTCCTGTCGAAGGCCGTAGGAAAGAATCTGACGTGTGTATTTGTTGACCATGGTCTTCTTCGGAAAAACGAGGGCGATGAGGTGGAAGCCGTTTTCGGTCCGGACGGCCCCTATGAGCTCAATTTTATCCGTGTGAACGCGCAGGATTATTTCTATGAGAAACTTAAAGGCGTCGACGATCCGGAGCAGAAACGGAAAATCATCGGCGCGGAGTTTATCATCGTGTTTGAGAAGGAAGCGAAGAAGATCGGCGCTGTGGATTTCCTAGCGCAGGGAACGATTTATCCGGATGTCGTGGAATCCGGCATCGGCAAAGGCGCGACCATCAAGTCGCATCATAATGTTGGAGGTCTTCCGGATCATGTGGACTTCAAGGAAATCATAGAACCGCTCCGGAATCTTTTTAAGGATGAAGTCCGGGAGGTCGGTTTGGAGCTTGGAATTCCGGAAAAGCTTGTCTACCGGCAGCCGTTCCCGGGTCCGGGTCTTGGAATCCGCATCGTCGGCGATGTGACCGAAGAGAAGGTCCGGATCGTCCAGGACGCGGATGCGATCTACCGGGAGGAGCTTGAGAAAGCCGGCGTTGATATGGGGAAGGGCCAGTTCTTCGCGGCTTTGTCTAATATGCGTTCGGTCGGCGTAATGGGAGACCATCGGACCTATGATTACGCGGTTGTTCTCCGCGGTGTTCTTACGTCCGACTTCATGACGGCGGAAGCTGCGGAAATCCCCTGGAACGTGCTTCAGATCTGCATGAACCGGATCATAAATGAAGTGCCCGGCGTGAACCGCGTACTTTACGATCTTACCAGCAAGCCGCCTGGAACGATCGAGCTGGAATAAACACACGAATCCCTGTAAGTCTTGAATTTATGAGGCTTACAGGGATTTTTCTATACCCGCTGGGTACGGTTTGGGTACAAACTCCTTATTCCGGTGAGATTTTCGCCTGTGATTTATGAC
>JAQXNW010000181.1 GCA_029098205.1 Eubacteriales bacterium
GTAATCGACGGTGTTCGCAAGGAAAATCGTCGTAAGAACGTTGTTCATGCCCGACGCCGCCATGATCAGGACGCCCGGAATCAGGAAGACCGCGAGCGCCTTCGTTCCGGATGCCGCGGCGATCAGAAGGACGCCGTAGCCGATGACGGACATGACAATCCCGACGTAGAAAATCCCTGTATTCGACACCTTCACAAGTCTCCGGAGAATCGGGTAGAGCGCCATCATCGCGAGAATCTGCGCGGCGCCCGCCACGGTATTGAACAAAGTATAATTGTTGTACCAGCCGGTTCCTCCGAGGTCGTACTTGAAGAAATAGATGACGAGATTCGATGTAATGTACATCGCCGTATTCACAAGCACAATCGTAACAACGATGGCCATCGCCTGGTCATTGCGGACCAGCGAACGGAACATGTCCCGTACCGTCGCCGTCTCCATGGAGACCGTCGATTTTTCCTTTACATTCACGCAGGTGATAATGATAAAGACGGAGAAAAGGACCGCGATGATCAGCGCGAACCATTTGAAACCGATCCGTTCGATCTCATTCGCGTTCGTTCCCCCGAAGCAGGTTCCCAGAGCATGCACGGCGATTAGTGTCAAGATCGTCACTACCGCGGATCCCACGCCGGAGCAGGAGCGGGCAAGCGCCGTCAGGTTTTCCCTCTCTTTTCCGCCTCTCGTAAAGGCCGGAATCATCGACCAGAACGGAATATCCATCATCGTATAGGTAACGCCCCAGAGAATATACGAAACCGCCGCGTAGGCGACAAGTCCGGGTCCGTCCAGAGACGGCGGGCAGGCGAACATCGCGAACAGAACGACGGAATTCGTCAGCGTTCCGATGAGAAGCCACGGACGGAATTTTCCCATTTTCGTTCTCGTCTTCGCGACGATCACGCCCATAATTGGGTCATTGAACGCGTCGAACACACGTGCGACCAGGAGGATGACCGCCATCGCGTACGCGCTCACGCCCATGATATCCTGAAAATAATAAAGCACATAGCTTGCGGAAAGCATGTACACCATGTCTTTTCCGACCGCGCCGAGGCCATAGGACGCCTTTTCTTTCCCTGTCAGCTGTTTCTGCTCATTCATAATGTCTTCTCCTTGTCACGAACCTTTCCTGTTATGCGCCTTCCGGCACGAACCATTCCTGCCGCAGACCTTTTCCGGTCACGAATTTTTCCCATTACGGACTTTTCCGGCGCGGCTTATTCCGCCTTTCCGGCCGGGTCTGCATCCTTACTTTGTCTCGCTTTGTCTAAGGCGCACAGCGATTTTCACCGCCTCATACGCGCCGTTGTAAATTCCGATGGTCTTATTCGTCATTATGTTCTCACACATATCTGAGAGAAACTCCGGATCGTTCAAGAACAGACTGATCATCTGAAGCACATGCGGAATGTCATCGCATTCCAGCGTTCCGTCGCCGATTTCCGCGGAATGAATCGCGCCCCATTTTTCATGCCCGCCGATCCGGTGAATGAAGAGCTTCGGAACCGGATAGAACGAAAGCTCGCTCGGCTTTGTCACCAGCACGTCTGCGCTCCGCATCAGAAGATTCGTGCAGTATACGGCCTGGAAAATATTCTCATGCCAGAACGCGTGAATCCCGGTCACTTCCTCCGAAAGCGCGTCCTCCGCGAATGATGCCGTATTCTCCCAGTCGTTGAAATGCTCTTCGGAAACATCCGAAAGCTCCGGGATTTCTTTCGTGAGCTCATCCCAGACATTCCGGTAATCCCCGACATTCACATAAAGCACTGCCTCTTTTTTCCGGACAAAGGGGATCAGATACTGGATAATCGCTGCAAAAATTTCTTTCTGAGCGCCCGCGCCGCCGATCGTAAGGAGAAAACGAAGCGGTTTCTTTTCCTTGTGCCTTCTTATCCTCCGGCCGCAGTCCGCTTCGATGTTCGAGACCAGCTCATGGTCGATGTAATGCCCTGTATAGACAAGGCTCTCCCGCGGCATGGGCGATAGAACCTCGCCCCCGCGCATTCCGTTCAGGATCCGGTATCCCTGATACGCCTGGTGCGTCTGCACGGTATGTACGCTTCCCTCCGCCAGATGAAGCGCCATGGGCCAGTTATCCGGGATCGCGTTCACGACATATTTCATTCCGGCGTGCACCGCCGCCTGCGCGGGCCAGACATGCGTTCCGATCAAGGGGATCTCTTTCGGTATCCCATGAAACACCGGCGCCATCAGCTCCGCGTTCTTCTGATCCGACGAGTTATAACTGAGCTTCCGGAATCCTTCGTAATTCATCGGCTCCCAGACAAAATGGTTGAACGCGCGGCTTTTCTGAGAAATCCGGGAGCCCTTGGAATAAAGATCGTTCTGCGCGGAAATCACCTTCGTGCAGACGGTCTCCGGGAAGGAATTAAGATCCAGCCAGTACGGCCGGTATCCAAGCGCATGCGCGCAGGACGCCATCGCGATCGAAATCCGGTAATGACCGAATCCCATCCGGATATTCCCGACGATGATTCCCTTATCAAGATCGAAGCTCTCCCGTTCCTCTTCCGGGATTTTCTCCGCCGCTTCTTTTCCTACACGGATGTCACGGATTCCAAGCACGTCTCCAAGATATGGATTCTTCCGAACAACCGCCGGATAATCCGCATGGCTGTCATCGCCGAATTTCCGGACAAAGCGCTCCTTGGAGCGGACCGCTTTTTTATAATCGCCGTCACTGATTGTATTTCCGAATATTTCCTTTGACTTGTCTCCGCTTTTTCCGTCTCCGCTTCCTCCGCTCTTATCCGGAAGTCCGGATTCACGATTCTTTATTTCTTCTTTCCGCATGCGGCGCGTCCTCCCGTCTTAACCGGACAATTCCCGCAGGGTCCCTCCGATCTTCGAAAGAGAAAAAAAGAGCGCGGTCCGTCCGTCATTTTCCAGTAATTTCAGTATATCATCTGAAATATGTTTTTCACAGTCTGCACATTTGCTTTCGGCAAAAGAAAAAACGCCGCGGCCGAAATAATTCGGCGCGGCGCCCTGAAGCGATTCTGTTTCTAACGGAAGAAGGTTATGATTCCGTAGATGATCAAAAAACCGGCAATTACCGGAAGAACATACTGGAAGTACCAGCGGAGCTTTGCCGGCACCTTCAGACCTTCGCCGGTATTCGCCTCTTTCAGGTAGTTCCGGAATCCCCATCCGAATTCCCATGTACAGAACAGGATGATCACGAACGATCCGATCGGAAGACAGATCTCACTGACGAAGAAATCTTCCATATCCATGATCGCTTTCCCCGGAACCAGCTGCACATTGCTCCAGACATTAAATCCAAGCGCGCAAGGAATCGAAAGAAGCGCGATCAGAATCCCGTTTATAATTCCGCTCTTCTTTCTCTCCGCACCCCGAAGATCGATCGAAAACGCGATGATATTTTCGAACACGCCGATCATTGTGGAAAGCGCGGCAAAGGCAAGGAAAATGAAGAACAGCGTTCCCCAGATCCGTCCTCCCCGCATCTCGGAAAATACCCTCGGGAGGGTCTTGAAAATCAAGCTCGGACCGGAATCCGGATTGATTCCGTAGGCAAAGCATGCCGGAAAGATAATCAGTCCGGATGTAAACGCGACAAAGGTATCCAGAGCCGTTACGATGACAGCTTCTCCGCCCAGTCTCTTCTTCCGGTCGATGTAGCTTCCGTAGATTTCCATGCCGCCCATGCCGATGGAAAGCGTGAAAAAGCTCTGGTTCAGCGCCGCGTACATCACATTGAAAACGCCCGCTTTCCGGATATGCGCCGCACTCGGCATAAGATAGAAGGAGAGTCCTTCCCGGCCTCCCGGAAGCGTCAAGCTTCGGATTCCCAATACAACCATGATGATCAGAAGCGCCAGCATCATGAATTTCGAAATTCTTTCAACGCCCTTCTGAAGACCGATGCTGCAGACGACCGTCGTAATCAGCATGACCACCAGCATAGAGGCGATCAGAATTTTCGGAGATCCCATCATCTCCGAAAAGACACTGTTCACCAGCTTCGTATCCGCGCCTTCAAACGTTCCGATCGCCATCCGGTATGCATAGTACAGAATCCACCCGGAAACGACGGAATAAAACATCAGAATCACATAATTTCCAACCATGGACAAATATCCCATGAGATGGAATTTCGTGCCCGGTTTTTCCAGTTTCCGATACGCCGGAAGAATGCTGACCCGGCTCGCACGTCCCATGGAGTACTCCATCGTCAGCACCGGAATGCCCAGAATCACCAGAAAAAGTATATAAATCAGGAGAAAAAATCCTCCTCCGTACTGCCCGCAGATATATGGAAAACGCCATACATTTCCTACACCGATGGCGCATCCTGCTGAAATCAGGATAAATCCAAGCCGGGAGCCTAGTGTTTCTCTCTCCATGGCTGATTACATGCCTGCTTCCGCAAATTCCTGCTTCTGTTCATCCGACTGCGCGGCCGCAGCGTCGATCCGGTCGTTCACCGCGTCCAGTACCATCTTGGGATCCAGACCATGTACAAAAGACGCGTCGTTCAAAGACTCATAAAGCGACGCTCCGCATCCGATGCAGTGCATGCCGACAGCAAACAGCGCCTCGATCGATTCCGGATGCTCCGTCACAATCTGGCCGATCAGCATATCGCCTGTAACATGATTCGTTTTTTCCATCGTCTCCTGCTCCTGGTTCGTTCTTTCTTCTCTATTCATTTCCATCGTTTTCCTCCTGTTTCGTAAAGTACCCTTCGCATCAGGAAAAGCATTCATCGACGCACCGCATCCCGGAATATTTCCTCAGCGCACGACTTCCCAGCTTTCAGCGTTAATAATCAACGTTAATGTTATACCCCTCTTCTTTCATTCTTAACACGAAAGGGATCCGAAATCCCGAATCGAATAAAAACTTTCCGAATTCCGGCGAAATGCCAGAGGCGGCGCCTGTATTCTACACGTCTTATTAAAAAATTACGGAAGCTCCGGCGCTTCTTCCACCATATAATCCAGAAATTTCCGGCTGGCGGAGGACAAAGCATCCCGGCTGATAAATCCTATGGATGTATGGATCACAATCGGCGGATCCACAGGACGTATTTCCAATTCATAGGGCGAATGAAGCAGTCTGAGATCCGAAAGGATGGAAACGCAGCTTCCCTGCTCCACCAGAGCCATAATCGTATAATCGTCGTCGACCGTCGAATAGGCATCCGTATCAATCCCGCATTTTCGGAATGCTTCCCGGATTTCGTTATATTCTCCGGTATCCAGGAGAACGAACGTTTCCTTCGCCAATTCTTCAATCGGAACTCTCTCAAGGGCAGCCAGAGGATGCCCTTTCGGGAGAATCGCTTTCATCTCGCCTTCCCGGATCGGAATCGTTTCCAGATTTCCAGAGGCAGCCGGCGTCGTAATTCCCATATCCGCGATGCCTCTTCGGATTTCCTCCGTCGCCGTCGTATAATTCATATGAAATAATTCAAAAAGGATATCCGGATATTTTTCCCGAAAACCGGAGATAAGACGGGGCATCCAGTTTTCCGAAAGACTCGCCGGAACCGCCATTTTTACGACACCTCTTTCCAGCCCCCGGATGGAATCCGCCTTCTCTTCCGCACGGCGATATTGTTCCAGCACCCCCTGAATATACGGAAACAGCTCCTTCCCTTCCTTCGTAAGGTGAACACCCGACCGGGATCTACGGAGAATCCGAATGCCGAACGTCTCCTCTGCCGCCGCCACCATCGCGCTTACTGAAGACTGCGTGTACCCAAGGGCATCCGCCGCTTTCGTAAAACTCCCAAGCTCAACCACCTTCTGAAGCGCTGCCAGCTTTTGAATCATCTCTGTGCCTCCGCTTTCCATGAAAACGCATTATAAATCGTTTTTTTCGATTATACAATCGAATACATTTGTTTTACTGATTTTACGCTTCGAGTTATACTTTCGTCAATGCGAAAGCAAGAAAGGAAGCACGAATTATGTCACAGAAACAGAAGAAAGAGTTAAAGAATGCAACGATTGACGCATTCTTCAAGGATTGGGCGGACACAAATTATACAATCCTTGGTCTCCTCAAAAATTTTCTTTTGAAATAATAATCAAAAGAAGACAAGATCGCCCCGCGCAAGATACCAATCTCGCGGAGCGATTTTTTTAATTGGAAAATAATTTTTCGTACCTTGCCGCCGGAGTTTTCGGATTGAAATATTTATCCGCCGGCGGCCATTTCATTTATTTTTCCGCTTACTAAAAAACTTCTTATTGTTCCCAGGATTTAACAAGAGAAATTTCTTTCCTATATCCTTCTATTTCATTCGGGGTCTCGAGAATAAATGGCCGTCCCTGAAGAAGCGGATGCTGTACAACCGCGCAAAGTGCGTCCCGTCCGATTTCACCTTCCCCAAGTTTCTCATGCCGGTCCTTATGCGCCCCGCATGGATTTTTCGAATCATTGAGATGCACCGCGTAAAGTCTGTCCAGCCCGATCGTCCGGTCAAACTCCGCCAGCACTTCATCCAGGCTGCTCTGAATATCATATCCGCCGTCCCAGATGTGGCAGGTATCCAGACACACACCCGTTTTTTCCCGCTTATCCTCATCGATCCGGCCGAGAATCGCCGCGATCTCCTCAAATGTTCTTCCGATCTCAGTCCCTTTTCCCGCCATCGTTTCAAGAAGAACGACCGTGCTCTGCTCCGGCGTGATATAACGGTTCATCACCTCCGCGATCCAGTCTATGCAGGCATTCCGATCCTGCTTCAGCGCGTTTCCCGGATGAAAATTGAAATAATTTCCCGGAAAAAGCTCCATTTTCTTAAGATCTTCCGAGAAACAGGTTTCCGCGAACTCCCTCGCACGATCCTTATCCGAACAGAGATTCATCGTATACGGCGCGTGCGCGACCAGTTTCCCGAAATGATGGACCTTGCAGAAGTCATTCAGTGCCTGAACGTCCTCCGGATCCGGGGCTTTCGCCGCGCTGCCCCGGGGGTTTCTCGTAAAGAAAGCGAAGGTCGATCCGCCGAGATCCTCCATCGCCTTCCCCATCGCAAGATATCCCTTTGAAACCGAAAGGTGGCATCCGATGTCAATCATCGCTTTCCTCCTTCCGTGTCTGCCTGTCCGGATAGACAAATTTCAACAGCTCACAGTTATGGATACCGAATTTCGCGAACTCCTCGTTCGTCATATCGTCGAAATAGCTCTTTACCATACGGGCGATCCCGTTATGCGCGACCAGAAGGTACGTCTGATCCCCTTCCTCGCGCCCGATATCATCCAGAAGATTGTAAATTCTCTGCGCGACCCGGAGATTCGATTCGCCGGTACCGAAAGAATTAATGAAATTTTCCTTATCTCTGGCGAAATCCTTTCCGTCCCGGGGCGTTCCCTCCCAGCGGCCGAAATTCTGCTCCATAAGACGCAGCTCCTTTCGAGCGGGCATCCCAGTCTGCTCCGAAATAATCTGCGCGGTCTCGCTCGCACGGGACAAAGGCGAATACAGAATTTCATCAATTCCAAGATCCGCGCTCCGGATTCTTTCGGCAAGCGCCCGCGCCTGCATGCGGCCTTTGTCCGTGAGGGGACTGTCCACCGCACCGCATATTTTATTTTCGACATTCCAGACTGTTTCTCCATGTCTGGTAAAATATATTGTTTTCATTTCCTGCTCCGTTTCGATTCCTGTTTCGATCGTGCTTCTATTTTTTTAGTATACGGAATTTCAGCGAAAGCCGCAATATTCCGGGGCGAGGCTTCGTGATTTTCATTGCGAGATATAGTGCTTCCGGAGTAATATACGTAATATATAAAGAAGCTGGAAGAATAAGAAGAGGATATATGATCAGAAAGCAGCTGGGACTCACCGGAATCATGGTGACTCCCGTCGGAATGGGAACACTCACGATGGGATTTTCTCAAAAGAATCTTGCGGTTCCGGAAGGCGCAGGTATTATATATCATGCCGTGAAGCGCGGCATCAATTTTTTGGATACTGCCGAATATTACGATACATATCGCTATCTCCGGCCGGCGCTGGATAAAATCCGTAAGAATCCGGCACTTGAATTTCCGGTTATTTCCAGCAAATCGCTGGCGAAGGATTACGATGGCATGAAAGCATCCGTAGAGAACTGTCTTTCCGCGCTGGACATTCCAGCAGTCGATATTTTCCTGCTCCACGAAATCCGGGGCGAACACGACTTCGAGGAAAGAGGCGGCGCCTGGAAAGCGCTTCAGGATCTGAAAGAAGAAGGACTCATAAAGGCAGTTGGTATCTCCACGCATCATGTGGACGCCGCTCTTCGGATGCTCCGGGAAAACTGCGACGTTGTTTTTCCGCTCATTAACCGGGAAGCGCTCGGCGTCCGAACCTTTGACAAGGGCTCTTCGGAAGACCGCCCGGCAAGACGGGAAGAAATGGAATCCGCCATCCGGAAGCTCGCAGGTTCCGGCATCGGCATCTATACGATGAAAGCTTTCGGCGGAGGGAATTTAATCGGGGAATATCAGAGAAATCTTTCTTATGCGGCACAGATTCCGGGAAATACTTCCGTTATGGTCGGCATGGGTTCGATCCAGGAAATCGATGACGCGGTCCGATTCTTTGAAGGATCTCTTCCATCGGACTACCAGCCGGAAACAAACCGGAAACAAATGAAAGTCGACCAGAGCGACTGCGAAGGATGCGGAACCTGCATGCGACGCTGCGTCAGCCATGCCATTCACTGGAATGAAAACGGCCTCGCGGAGATCGATACCAACAAATGCGTGCACTGCGGGTACTGCGCACCGGTATGCCCGGTCCGTGCGATCATTTTTCTTTAATTTCGGGTTCCGATTCTATAATTTCGGGTTCCAGCCCATGGATTTCGAAATCTCTCTCGCCGCCCTCTTCATAGTTTCTCCCAAAGATTCCATATTCTCTTTCGCCGCATACGCGGATGGAACAGAAATACTGATCCCGGAAACGAGGCACCCCGAGCAATCGAAAATGGGCGCTGCGACGCAGAAAACCTCTTCGGATGCTTCCATGCGGTCGAACGCATATCCGCATTCCCGTATTTTTTTAATTTCCTGAAGGAGCGTTTCTTCATCGCGTAGCGTATATTTTGTCAAAGCCTTATTTTTTTCCGGTTCCGCCTCAAAAATACTTAAAGCTTCCCTCTCATCCATGGCAGCCAGGAATAATTTCCCGATCCCGGTGCAATGAAGCGGCTCCCTTACTCCAATCGACACGTCCGTAATCAGCATATGCTTTCGGTTCGGCCGCTCAGGGAAAAAACGCTTGATGATCATCATATGCTGTTCGCTTTCAATTCCGAGGTTTACGATATATCCGATTTCATTGCATAACGAGTGAAGCTGTTCGGAAATGCCACGGGAATCCACGCCGTTCATCTTCGGAATGTTACATCCCAATTCATACGCTCCCCAGCTGAGGCGATACTTCGTTCCATTCTCATTTTTCGAAACGTAATCGTATTCCAGAAGCGTATCCAGGTACCGATGAACTCCGCTTTTTCCGATCCCGGTTCCATCGCTGATCGAGCCAATGGAAACTCCGTCACTGAACGCATGATCTTTCAAATAAGTAAGAATTTCAATCGCTTTCTCTAAAGTTCCAATCGGATGTTTCGGCTGGTACGCTGTTTTCATGTTCATGTCCTTTTTTCAGCAATCTTCAAATCTCATCCGTTTTTTCAATGTTGCCACGGAACAGCCCGCATATTCCCGGCATCATCAAAAGAGAGCGGAAAAGGTTCGCCGCAAACCCGCAAATCTCGCTCAAAACGGTTTTCACGCTTTAATTTTTCAAATAAATGCTCCGAAACGCATAAATATTCCAAAGAAGATGTATTCCGAATCAAAACCGAGTCCACGTCCTCAAAATTCAAGGTACCGCAAGCCGTGAACGCCGCGTCGATCGCATCCTGATCCGTAGGAACCACACAAGGGATCTTCGCCTGAAGCAAGCAAGAAGAAGTCATCCCCGTAAGACCCGTCGCATGAATGTTAATCTTATCGAAAAGCCTTCTGGTAATTACATCCGCAATCCCAAGGCCCATCGTATTTCCATGCGTCTCTTCCGTTACATCAAGCACGGCGATTGTTTTTATTTTCGGAGATTCAGGCTCCTTCTGCCCCCGAATCATGATTCTGCCAACGACTTTCGTATCGATGCATGTCCCGGAAAATTGTTTCCCAGCCTCTTCTACAATCAAAGAATCAAATTGATCCACAGGAAGACGGATCGCACGTTTTTTTACACCAGCTAAAATTCTCATCTCCGCTTCAAGCAAATTTTCCGGAAGAATGGCTTCGACGGAATCCGTCTCGTGCTTCCAATTCTCTGTTACCGCAAGTGCGAACGAAACCGGAAGCTTCTTAAGAATAAGCGCGCCGGCATTTCGAATCACCGGTCCATACCCTTCCGATATCGCATGGGAATGAACGATCCTCGCACCCTTCGGATTGCCGATCCCGATCGCCATCAGCTTGAATATTCCGCTTTCGGTAATATCCTCAAAATCCGTATGCTCCTTAATCCGGTTCATCAGTATAATCCGATCATATTGCAGAGCCAACGAATTCCCATATACTTCCATCCCATCTTCCGTGAATCCATAAGAAACACTTTCCGCACACGTCTCGATCGTGGCTCCGACCGCGTCCTCTGTGATCCCAAGAGACGCCAGAACCTCTCTCTGCCCCTTCGCCTGTCCATCGCCATGACTCCCCATTGCTGCGAAAACAATAGGCTCTCCGCCATAATCCCTGACAATTTGAACCAACGTCCGCACGATATCCGGAAGATTCGTGATGCCGCGGCTTCCAACCGCGATTCCGACCCTTTTCTCCCTCAAATCAGAAAGAATCGTTTCTCCGACATTTTCCTTCATGGTCACACGAATCGCTTCGCTTACATTCGTCAATTTTTCCGACGGATGCTCCTGACGAATCATAATAAATTTTGGAAACATCTTTTATCCTCTTCTGTAATCAATCCTTACGTTAAAATCGGTGAAATTCGGTAGAGCGAAAATTCTCTATGCCCAAGCCTCTCCGACGCCGTCTCTTCTCCGCTTGCTGTCCGCATGACCCGATCAAATAATAAACGTCCGCCATCGCTTACGCTCATTGTTCCGGATACGATATCCGAAAGATCGAGATCAAAATTCTCGGCCATAAGATTCGAAATCCATTCATTCGCGGTAACTTTTATTACCGGAGCCGCAGAAAAACCCATCGGCGTACCTCGTCCGGTCGTGAAAATGATAATCTGCGCGCCCGCCGCCGCAAGCCCCAAAGAACAAGCCAGATCATTTCCCGGCGTATCGACAAACGTTACTCCAGAAGCAACTGCGCGAGATCCGAACGGAATTCCGTCCTGAATTTTCTCTCTTCCGATTTTCATAACCCCGCCAAGAGATTTCTCTTCGATCGTACTGAGTCCACCTTCGATATTCCCCGGGGAAGGCTGCGTTCCTCTAAGGTCCACATGCAAATCCGAAGCTGTTTTTTCGATTCGATTGATTTTTTCTGTAATAAAACGGTATACTTCGTCTCTCTCAATATGCGTTTTCAGGATATTTTCCGAACCCATCAGCTCGGTTGTCTCACCGAATACAGCTTTCCCGCCTCGCCGGCAGATTCTTTCCGTAAAATTTCCGACCGCCGGATTCGACGCGATTCCGGATGTAAAATCAGATCCACCGCATTCCAATCCGATTATAAGTGCGGAAGAATCCGCCGCCACTCGCTTCTGCTCCTGCAATTTCTGTTCAAAGGAATGGCAAACCGCACATCCCCGACGTATCATCTCCGTCGTTCCTCCCACTTCCTGCATGACAAGAACATCCGAAAGCGGATTCACAGAATGAATTTCCTCATAAAGCTCATGCGGAAGAATTTCCTCACATCCAAGGCCGATGACAAGCACCGCTCCGACATTCGGATGCGTTCCCATCGCCGCAAGGCAGCGAAAGGACAGATCAAGATCTCCGCCAAGCTGATCGCATCCATACGGATGCGTATACGCGTCCGCGATCGGAATCTCAGAAGCGATTTTTTCAGCGATATGATTCACGCAAGCAACGGAAGGAATGATCGCAATGCGGTTCCGAACGCCATAACGCCCATCCGCCCTCTTATACAGCATCAAAGGGTA
The DNA here is from genome assembly GCA_029098205.1 of Eubacteriales bacterium. Lineage (GTDB taxonomy): Bacteria > Bacillota > Clostridia > Peptostreptococcales > Anaerovoracaceae > Aminicella. Next base: position 12,160 of record JAQXNW010000181.1, read on the forward strand.
CGGCGGCAATCGATCGGATCGATTTTCCGAAATTCCCGACGTATCAGAGCCATCTGCCGCAGCAGCTGAACAACCGGGACGAACGCCGGAAGTGACGAGGCGATCCATAGATCCGGCTTCATCTGAAATCGTATGGCTTCTGGAAAAATCCGTCTTCTCGGACCTCAGATTTCCCCGTCCCCGCTGGCTGTCCTCGTTATGGACATGTACATGTGCCCCTCTCTGGATAAATGTCGAAGCGACGCCGATGATTTGACCATATTTGATGATAGCCTCTCCAGGAGTAAAATCTTGGAGTGCGATTTTATGCCCTCTGGGAATCGAATCGATAGAACGAATTTCTATCTGATCTTCATTCACATCTCCGAAAATCCGGATTTCATCTCCGCATTCTGCCGGTTCTAATAACGTGGCAACCGTATCTGCGGATGCTAAAAGCATCGCTTTTTTTATTTTTTTCATAACCATTCCTTGTTTATTCTATAATATAGAACATCATCCTATTTTTCAATACGATTATAGCAATTCGTCAGCCTTTATGTCAAGATCGATCGATTGTCCGAATTTTTACTATGAGCATTCGCTCTTTCTCCAATAGAAAACGGGCTTTCCGTATTCCCTCATGCAGAGAAAATACCGGAAAACCCGTCTGAACCCTTTTTTCTATTTTTCAGCGTATTTTTACGCGGCCCGCTTTTCTTCCTCCGAAAGCATTTCTTCCGTATCCTTCGGTTCATCCTCCAGGAGAATCGGCCGAATCGAAAGGCAGCGCATCGAATTCAGCACGCAGAGAATCATAACGCCGACATCCGCGAATACAGCCGCCCACATCCCGGCAAGTCCCAGCGCTCCCAAAATCAGGCAGACCACCTTTACGCCGATCGCAAATACGATATTTTCCCGAACAATGCGGAGGCATTTCCGCGAAACCCGAATCGCGGTCGCAATTTTAAGGGGATCGTCATCCATGAGGACGACATCCGCGGCTTCCACTGCCGCATCCGATCCCATAGCGCCCATCGCAATGCCGATATCCGCGCGTGTCAGAACCGGCGCGTCGTTGATTCCATCTCCCACGAACGAAACGATTTCCTTCTCCGGATCCTTACGGCCATTCATGATTTCTTCCAGCTTCTCGACCTTCTGCTGCGGGAGAAGCTCGCTGTACACTTCATCGACCTTAAGATCCGAAGCAACACGCTCCGCAGTCTTCTTTGAATCTCCGGTCAGCATGACGACCTTCGACACGCCGTTTTCCTTCAGCGCACGGATCGCCTGCCGGCTGTGTTCTTTAATAACATCGGAAATCACGATGCTTCCCAGAAACTTTCCGTCTCTGGCGGCATAAACGACCGTACCGGCTTCCTCCGGCTCTTTCCAGTCTGCACCGATTTTCTTCATAAGGCGCGCATTTCCGACAGCCGTCACTGTTCCGTCCTTCACGGCCTCAACGCCTTCTCCGGCGATTTCTTTAAGATCGTCCCAAGCGATCTCAGTGCTCTCACTGCCCGAAGCATCCGTTTTTCCGGCGTCCGCGCCTTCACGGCCCGCTTTCGCTTTTTCCGCGTCCGCTTTCCGAAGCGATTCCGCGATCGGATGGCTGGAGTAACGCTCCGCCTCAGCAGCCAAATGAATAAGTTCCTCCTCCGATACCTCCGCCGGATGAATTTCCGTCACCTGGAAAACACCCTTTGTCAGCGTTCCGGTCTTATCACAGACCAAAGTCTTGGTATTCGACAGGATTTCCAGAAAGTTCGAGCCTTTGACCAGCACACCATGCCGGCTGATTGCGCCGATTCCTGCGAAAAAGCTGAGCGGAATGCTGATAACAAGCGCGCAGGGGCAGCTGATTACAAGGAAGGTCAGCGCCCGGTAAATCCAGATTCCCCAGATCGGCTTCATTCCTAACGCCATACGAATGAGAGGCGTACCAATTGCAAGCGCAAGCGCCGCGTAAACCACGATCGGCGTATACACCCTGGCGAATTTCGTGATAAACCGTTCGGACTTTGACTTCCGGGAGCCCGCGTCTTCAATGAGTTCAAGCACCTTCGCGACCGTTGAATCCTCGTATTCCTTTGTCGTTCGAATACGAAGAAGACCGCTCTGGTTCACGCATCCGGAGATTACCTCGTCCCCCGGCCGTACAGTTCTCGGAACCGATTCCCCGGTCAAAGCCGCTGTATCCACGCTGGAATTCCCGTCTACGCAGATTCCGTCAATCGGAATCTTCTCGCCGGGCCGGACCGCGATCACCGTTCCGACCTCGACTTCATCCGGATCCACCTGCGTAAGCGTTCCATCCTCCTGCTCCACATTCGCGAACTCCGGACAGATGTCCATCAGATCAGAAATATTCCGGCGGCTCTTTCCAACCGCGCAGCTCTGAAACCACTCGCCGACCTGATAAAACAGCATCACAGCGATCGCCTCTGTGTAGCTTCCATCCTCATAGACGGCCAAAGCCATCGCGCCGACGGTCGCAACCGCCATCAGCAGACTCTCGTCAAACGGCTGCCGGTTCCAGATGCCTTTCCCTGCCTTAAGAAGCACATCGTATCCGACGGTAAGGTACGGGATCATATAAAGAACGAACCGCACCAGACCATGCACCGGCAGAAAATAGAAAACGATCATCATTGCCGTCGAAGCTAAGA
>JAQXNW010000182.1 GCA_029098205.1 Eubacteriales bacterium
GTCACCAGCTCCGAAGCGGACGAAGCATAGGACTCTATATAGGAAAGAAGCGGATTTTTGATTGCATCCGCGGCCTTCCGATGATGATCGATTACCGCGATCTTATCCGTTTTCTCCAGAAGCTCCGGGCATTCCACATAGCTCGGCCGGTGCGTATCCACGATAATAAGAAGCGTATCTGGCGTAATCATCTCCAGCGCGCGTTTCTTCTTAAGGATGCTGTAGTTTCCCTGCTCCTGCGCATTCCGGTATATTTCCGTCAAAGTATCATTGACTTCATCCAGAACGATGTTGGCATTATATCCCATCATCTGGCAGACCCGCACCATGCCGAGCGCGGATCCGAACGCGTCCATATCCGGATTTCTGTGACCCATGATCATAACACGGTCCGACTGTTTCAAAAGACGCTCCAGCGCATGCGCGATGACACGGGATTTGCCTTTATTTCCCTTCTCCACGCTCTGCGATTTGCCGCCGTAATAATCAATTTTGCTGCCCTGGCTGACGACCGCCTGATCGCCGCCCCGTCCAAGCGCCAGATCCAATGCAGCATCCGCGAACTCTCTTGTTTCCTGAATGGATTTCCCGTCGATTCCGATTCCGATGGAAAGACTCATCGGAAAGTCCGCGCCGCTTTCAATTTTCCGGACTTCATCGAGAATGGAAAATTTAGAGCGGATGATCTCATCGGCATACCGTTTTTCAAAGTATACAATATACGCGCTGTCGCTGACGGAAACAAGAGATCCTTTTATACCGGAAGCCCATGCACGGATCTGCTTATCCACTTTGCCCCGGACGGTAATCTGCGTCTCCGGCGAAGTGTTCGCCTTCATCTCGTCGTAATTATCGATATTAATCCTGGCAACACAGATTTTTTCATTCTCATACTGCACTTTCAGTGTTTCATATCCGGTTATATCCAGAAAATAAACGTACAGGTTCGAATTCTCGCTGCTGCTTTCTCTGCGCACGAAAAGACGAAAAACGCGATCGTTTCTTTCGATCACACGCGATTTCTTATTCTCCGCCGCGTCCTTCAGTTCTTCCAGACGAATTCCGGAAAGCGCGAAAAAATCATAGTCTTTAATTTCATCGAATATAAAGACCTGTTTCATCGCCTCGTTTCGCTCCACGATTTTGCCTTTTTGATCTACGACCACCATCGGAAGCGGAGCCTGCTCCGTAATATTCTGTTCTTCTTTATTTGTTTTTGCCATAGCGCCACCGAAAACATCACTGTGAAAATTCGCTGAAATTCCAGCTCTTTCTGCATGATGTTTCACATGAAACATTTATTGACGACCTGTTATTCGAACACCCAGAGATTGATTTTTCCCGCATCAGAGGTTTCCGCTGCCGGACGTCAGCATATCAAGAAGACGGTTTAAATCGTCTTCGTTATAGTAGCTGAGACGAATCTCGCCTTTATTCCCTCTTCGCTCGATGCTGGCCTTCGTTCCGTAAATCTCCCGCAGCTTTCTTTCCGCCGCCTGCACATTCGGATCCTTGGTCCGGATTTTTGCAGGTCTTCTGGTTTTTTCTTTCTTCTGCGCGATCTTTTCTACGTCGCGCACAGAAAGCCCCTCTTTCACAATCCGTTCCGCAAGCTCGATCTGCTCATTCTCGCTCCGGATCGGAAGAAGCGCCCGCGCATGTCCTCCGCTGATTTGCCCTTCCGAAACCATCTGACGGATCGCATCCGGAAGCTTCAGAAGACGAAGAGAGTTCGTAATGTACGGACGGCTCTTCGAAACGCTTTTTGAAACCTGTTCCTGAGACATGCCGTATTCGCGTATCATCTGATCGAAACCCATCGCTTCTTCGATCGGATCCAGATCCTCTCTCTGAAGGTTTTCAATCATCGCCACAAGTATGTTTTCCTCGTCGCTGAACGACCGGATGAGGCACGGGATCTTCCTCAGACCCGCAAGACGCGCGGCACGCCAGCGGCGTTCTCCCGCGACGATCTCATAAAACGATCCTGCGTCACGGACGACAAGAGGCTGAATGATTCCGTGCTCTGTAATGGAATCCGCTAATTCCCGGATTCTGTCTTCATTAAATGTTTTTCTGGGCTGGTTCGCGTTCGGTTTAATTTCATTAATATCAATAAACCGTACGGAGTCCTCGCTGCTTCCCTCCTTAGGATTCTCCTGAGAATCCGGTTCTTTTTCTTCCACGGTCACCTGATCCGCGAAAAGCGCGTCCAACCCTCTTCCCAATCCGCGGTTTTTACGAGATCTTGATGCCATCCTTCTGCGCCTCTCTTAATAGAAACTCTTTCGCGAATTCAAAATATGCTTTCGCGCCTGACGATTTCGGATCGTATTCTGTGATAGGCATACCAAATCCAGGCGCCTCCGCCAGACGAATGTTTCTCGGAATAACCGTCGAATAAACCAGCGATCCAAAATACTTTTTCACTTCCTGTACAACCTGCATGGAAAGGTTCGTACGTCCATCAAACATGCTCAAGACAACACCTTCAATCTCAAGCTCTTTATTCATGCTCTTCTTGACCAGATCAATCGTGCTGACAAGCTGGCTGACGCCTTCCAGCGCATAGAACTCACACTGAATCGGGATCAGGACGCTTTCAACCGCAGTCAGAGAGTTAATGGTGAGCAAACCCAGAGACGGCGGGCAGTCAATAAAGATAAAATCATAATCTTTCTTGATTTTCCGTACCGCGTTCCGGAGTCTTTTTTCTCTTCCTTCAATTTCCACAAGTTCAATTTCCGCGCCGGCAAGATCCACATTCGCCGGAATAAGATCGAGCCCTTCCGAATCCGTATGGATGATGGCTTTCTTCGGATTGAACTTAGGATCAATCAGAAGATCATAGATCGAGTATTCGAGATTCTTCTTCGAAATGCCCATCCCGCTCGTCGTATTCCCCTGCGGGTCGATATCCAGCATAAGAACCTTCTTGCCCAGCTTCGCAAGACTGGCCGCCAGATTAATGTTTGTTGTCGTCTTTCCAACGCCGCCCTTTTGATTAAAAATCGCAATTGCTTTGCCCACGTTTCGCCTCCATGCAAGACCGAACGATAATCGTGCTACCATTATATCCTATAAAACATGGTTTTTCCAGTGCGGCGCACTGAATGTTTCACATGAAACAATTATTGTCAAATCGGGGATTTTGAAGGGATTCCGGCTTTTCGCGGATACGTTTTCGGCGTCCTCTTGACTTTGTTGATTATGAGTAGAGTATGTGAAAATTCCTCCGTATTTACCGGAACAACTCTCTTCGTCTTTCCGCCGAGAATCCGTATCGCCGCATGCGCACGGTTCAATTCCTCTTCCGGATCTGTCCCTTTATAGGCGATCATGTTCCCGCCGATCTTAACCAAAGGGAGGCAATATTCCGTCAGCACCCGAAGATCTGCAACCGCCCTCGAAAGGCAGAGGTCAAAGGTTTCGCGCATCGCTTTCCCCTGCCCCGCGTCTTCCGCGCGGGAATGCACGAGAAAGATATTCTCAAGGCCAATGGCATCCGTCATTTCTCCGACCGCTCTAAGACGCTTGGCCAGCGAATCCACCAGATAAAACTTTTTCTCCGGATTCAGGATCGCGAGCGGAACTCCCGGAAATCCGGCTCCGGTTCCCATATCGCAGATTTTCTCCGCGCTCTGATACTCTTCCAGCGGGGAAACGGAAAGAGAATCCGCAAGGTGCTTCTGTATGAATTCCCGATCCTCTGTAATCCTTGTAAGATTGATCGATTCATTGTATTTCAGAACCAGATCCTTATATGCGAGGAGCTTCTCCGCCTGTTCATCGGTGGCATTCACCGAGATCTCCGCCAGGACATTCATGAGATACTCTTTCATGCGCGCGTCCTCCTTCTCTTCTCCAGGAAAATCATCAGTACGCTGACGTCGGATGGAGAAACACCGGAGATCCGGGATGCCTGTCCGAGCGACGCCGGTCTTCGTTCCGAGAGCTTCTGGCGCGCTTCCAGGCGAAGACTGTCAATCTGGTTATAATCGATATCGTCCGGAATTTTACGATTCTCCAGCCTTTTAAATTTTTCAATTCGTTTCTGCTGCATGCGGATATATCCTTCATATTTTACATTCACTTCCACCGAAGTCTGAACGTGCGCGAGAAGCTTTGGACGGTCCGGATCCAGTTCCTTCAGCGCTTCGTAGCTGATTTCCGGTCTCTTCATAAGCTCCATCAAAGACACGCTTCCGTCCACCGGAGATGTTCCATATTTTTCCAGAAGCGCGTTCGCGTCCGCCGCGGGCACCTTTGTCGTACGAAGACGTTCCGTTTCCGCCTGAACCGCTGCTTTCTTCTTAAGATACTTCTGATACCGCTCCTCCGAAGCAAGTCCGATCCGATAGCTCTTCTCCGTAAGACGCTCATCCGCGTTGTCTTGTCGCAGAACAAGCCTGTATTCCGCTCTGCTGGTCATCATTCTGTAAGGCTCATTAGTACCTTTGGTCACGAGATCGTCGATCAGAACGCCGATATAAGCCTCGCTTCGATCCAGAATGAACGGATCCTTTCCAGAAACTTCCAGAGCCGCGTTAATTCCGGCCATAATTCCCTGCGCCGCCGCCTCTTCATATCCGGAGCTTCCGTTAAACTGTCCGGCGCAGAACAGTCCATGCACATCCTTGTATTCCAGATTCAGCTTCAGATTAAGCGGATTGATGCAGTCATACTCGATCGCGTAGGCCGGCCGTGTTATGACGATATCCTCAAGACCTTTGATCGTGTGATAGAATTCCTCCTGCACATCCTCCGGAAGGCTGGTCGACATGCCCTGAATATACATTTCATCCGTGGAAAGTCCCTCCGGCTCCACGAACAGCTGATGCCGCTTCCGATCCGGAAAACGCTCCAGCTTCGTCTCAATCGACGGACAGTATCTGGGCCCCACGCCTTCAATCTGCCCTCCGTAAAGCGCAGACCGCTCCATGTTATCCCAGATGATTTTATGTGTCTTTTCATTCGTATATGTCAGCCAGCAGTCCGCCTGGTCCTTCTCCAGCGAATCATTCATGAAGGAAAAAGGAACAATCTCAGGATCGCCATGCTGCACATTCATCTCCTCGAAATGGAACGTATCCCGGAGCGCTCTGGCCGGCGTCCCGGTTTTGAACCGCCGAAGCGGAATCCCGCGTCTTCGGAGATTTTCCGACAAAGTAAGGGATGGCGCAAGACCGTTCGGTCCGCTCGCGAAAGCTGATGAGCCGATAAAAATTTTCCCGCCCAGAAAAGTTCCGGTTGCGATCACAACCGATTTGCAGGAATAGTATCCGCCGGTACGTGTCAGAACACCCTTGATCTCGCCGTTTTCAATATCGATATCGCAGACTTCGCCCTGCCGGATCCATAAATTTTCCTGCTTTTCCAGCGTCTTTTTCATTTCCGTATGATAGAGCTGCTTATCCGCCTGCGCCCGAAGCGAATGAACCGCGGGCCCTTTTGACATATTCAGCATGCGGCTCTGAATAAACGCTTTGTCGATATTGATTCCCATCTCTCCGCCAAGAGCGTCAATTTCCCGGACCAGATGGCCCTTTCCGGTTCCTCCGACCGCGGGATTACAAGGCATCATGGCAATCGCTTCCAAATTTATTGAAAACATCAATGTGCGTTTTCCCATTCTGGCCGCGGCCAGAGCCGCCTCACAGCCGGCATGCCCTGCGCCGACCACGACCACGTCATAATCTCCCATATGAATCGTTTCCATCGATGCGAATCCTCTTTCCTATTTTACTTTCCGAGGCAGAACCGGGAGAACACTTCATTCAGGATGTCATCTCCCACTTCCTCGCCGATAATTTCCCCAAGATTTTCGTACGCTTCCGATACCGCAAGCTCAATGATCTCAAAAGGTTCCTTCCTCTGAACCATTTCGGCTGCGTTTTTGATCTGATCGGACGCGGATCTTAATAGTTCGATATGCCGCGCGTTCGAAACAAGAACGCTTTCACCGGAAGATACCTCACCATGATACACTCTTCGTTCCACCGCATCTTCAATGTCCGAGATGCCTTTTCCCTCCGTCATCGAAGTTTCTATGATTTCCGCTTTAGGAAGGAAGGCGGCGATTTCACTTTGTCCGATGCGTTTCGGAAGGTCGCATTTATTCAGGATGACCAGCGTTTTGTCCGCATCGAGACCGTTCATGACAAAGCGGTCTTCCTCATCCAACGGACGGCTC
>JAQXNW010000183.1 GCA_029098205.1 Eubacteriales bacterium
TTATAGGTCCTGCTGCTGGATTTATGACGCGCTGCGCCGGTTCCCGCGGCGAACGACGGGGCTGCAGTGAAAATCATGGAAGTAAGAAGGATCGCAAGGACCCATGCGGATATTTTTTTCATTCTCTGCTTCATAATTATCACTTCCTGACCTGCCGGAATCTGCCTGTATCCTGAATGGTCCGAAGACCGAAAACCGCTTCAATATTCTTATGACCATCTACATAAGACTGGAACGCGGCCGCGCGCTCCGCTGCAGGATCTCCTGCAAAAGATACCTCCGGCTCCGCACGGTCGATCCTGATATCCTTCCCCAGAAGCGCTTCTTTCATGAACCGTACATTCAGCGAAGTCACTTCCTGATTCACAATCCCCGGAATCAATCCGAACAGAAGATCCGGATATCTTGTATTATTCAAATGGCTGTTCATATCCACCAATTCATAGTCCACATGACGGACCCCCGCCTCTTCAAACGGCAGATCCTTCGGAAAATGAAATCTTTTCGGAATCGAAAGATCCAGAAGACCGTCTTCTTCAAACGAAGAAAAATCCGCGGCTGATGTCGGAAGGATCTTCCGGTCTTCAACGCTCACCAGCGCCCATTCACTGTATGCAGCTGCACAGATCTCACCGCTCCGGGTAATATCATAGCATCTCCGGTACGTCGCTCTTAAATCGGGGCACCGCCAAGTGCTCACATCGATTTCGTCGTACTCCTCCAATTGATGATAGATTTCCAAAGACATCCGAGTAAGAATTAACGATTTTCCGCTCTCCAGAAGTTCCATGTAGCTGGGCTTCCGGTCTCTCATCTGATGATCCGCCGTCTCCTGCATATATCGGAAGAAAGACGACGGTCTCACGTGGTTGTTCATGTCCACATCGAGACTCATCACTTCAAAATGCTTCGTGTATTTCATCGTTCCCCCTCCGGCTGCGGAAAAATCCGCAGTTTCCTCTGCCTCTCATTTCCCTCGTTCAAATGAAACATATCTATTATAGCATAGCCCCGTTTTTATGGCATAGCCTTGTTTGCATTTTAACATTAAAAACAAAAAACGCTGCGTCATGCCCGATTGTTTCGAGGTTCCGCAGCGAAAATCACTATATATTTTTTGACCAATCCAAAGCGTAAAGCCTATAATTTCAATGTATATTCCAGATATATATTAAGCGGAGTTTCTTGCCGGACCCGCTTACTGAAGCACGCTTCCGGAACTTTTCGCACGGCGCGGGGCTCTGTGCGCCTGTGCCCGTACGGGAACCGGCTCGCTGCCCTTTGTCACGATATAAATACCAACGCTCACCAGAAGAAGCGCAGCCAACATAGCTCCCGAAAACGCTTCCGCGCCTTCGCCGAGGATCAAAGCTGAAAGCAGAACGCTCACAATCGGATTCGCAAGATTGAACATGGATACCTGCGATACCTCATGCTTCTTCATAAGGAACGACCAGACGGTGTACGCGCACGCCGAAACAAACGCAAGATAAACGAGAACCGCAATGCCGCGGAAATTCCACGCAGTAAGGCGTCCGCCGAACAGAAAACCCGTCGCCAGGATTCCGATGCCGCCCGTTAAGAACTGCCAGCCGGAGAGAACCATCGGATTGTCGCTTTGTCCATACTTATGCATCAGGCAGCCGGACACAGATGGTCCCATAATTCCGATCAGCATAAACAGAATTCCAAGCGGAGACGAACTTCCCGGATTTCCCATACCGATAGCAAGACCCAGCGCACCGATCAGACATCCCAGCGCCTTTCTTGCGGTCATGTCCTCCTGATGGAAGATAAAATGTGCAAGAAGAAGGGAGAATACCGTCTGCGCGCCGCAGAGAAGCGATCCCATCACGCCAGAAATCATCGAAAGCCCGATATATTCCATTGAATACTGGATGAACGTCTGTGACGCCGCAAGCTTTAAGATTTTCGGATAGGAAGACCGTTTCACGCGGATATCAACGCCCAGCGCAACCGCAATCCCGAGCACCATCACTCCTGCCAGAATGAACCGGAGTCCGGCAAACACAAGAATGGTCGGAATCGAAGAACCATCGACCTGAAACAGGCGGTACCCCTCTTTCACAAAAGGCGTCGCGCTTCCCCACAGGAATGTGGCCAGCAGCGCACCCAGCACCAGACCGGGCTTTGTGCTCAGAAAATCCCGGCTGCTATGTCCCGCGTCTCCGGACAAAGCCTCTGCGTTTCCGTTCCCTTGCTTACTTAACAAAACGATCCTCCATCTGTATTATCTCGTTGGATACGATTTCGTACAAAGCGATGCAATATACAAAACATATACAATACATCATTGAACTGTACAAAGTTATACATTCCAAAATGGGCATTGTCAACCGCTTTGACGCTTTGTTTTCGCAAGTATGAAAAAAAGACCATCCGACCCTTTTGGCACCGAAAAAAGCGCCTGAAAACGGCCGAATGGAGCAGATTGTTTTTTTATGTTTTTCTAAATTTTCTGTGGATTTAAATTACACCGGAAGATGCTCTTCAATTTTCGAAAGCACTTCTTCCATACCGCCGGCCACCTCAAAATCCGGCCCGATCATCGCACGGATCATCTGGAGAACCTCTTTCCGGTAGTATTCCTTCATCGCAGCGCAGTCCATCCCGGCGGCCTTTAAATTCCGGATATCCTCCGGCGTATAATCAACATCTATATCACAGCGTTTTCTCTCCTCTCCGGATAAACCATCCGGGTAATCGAAAAGCTCTACTTCCATATGATTTGAAAATGGAATTTTCGGCACTAATTTTATCTCGCGCATAGCTCCTTCTCCTTTCCGTCTTCTTTCCTATTCTCTGTCTTCCCCGATCTCTTTTCCCCTTTTCGCGAGATCCGTCTTACTCCAAGGGACGTAATTCAAAATTCAATTCAAGATTCGCCGTCTATGATGTCCCGGACCATCCGGTAATGACTGTCCGCAGGTTCATAAACGCGGATTTCACAGTTTCTGGGCTTCGGACGCCAGCGGAATCCTCTCTGTCTTCCCTCCAGACACCCGGAAAGCACACGCATAATACCGCCATGGCAGGCTATGAGCACATTTTCATACCCGTTTTCCTGCCCCCATCGCTCAAGATCCGCAAGAAACGACCGGCTCCGTTCTACCAGCTCCGGAATCGGCTCCACGGTCTTCGGCTCCGGAATCACTTCAGGGAGCGCCCAGAAAAGCGTCATCGCAGGTCCCATGCCGTAATATTTCTTCCGTTCATACCGTCCGAAATCCACTTCTATGATTCTGGGATCCTGCTTCACCTGTTCTTTGGGGACATCCCCGATAATCGAAGCCGTCGTGACAGCTCGGTCCAGCGTACTCGCATAAACCGCGTCAAAGCGGATCTCTCCGATCTTCTGCCGCGCCTTCTCCGCCTGCCGGATTCCCGTTTCATTCAAAGGCTCATCGGTCCGCCCCTGCATTTCCTTCCTGCGGTTCAGATTCGTCTGTCCATGCCTAGTAAGCCAGATTCTCATTGGATTCCTTCCTCATCATTGTAAAATTCCGCCGCGCTGTCTGACAGTTTCAACGGGGAGTCCGGATTCTGATTGATCGAATGCCCCTCCCCCGGAAAAACCGTGATCGGATATCCGAATGTATGGGCAAAGGCCTGTACAGCTGATACCGGTACGACCGGATCCTTCTCCCCATGAAAGAAACGAAGCGCTGCGTCCGGTTTTTTCTCCTGATAAAGACGAAACAGATCATTGGAAGGATCTCCAAGATCCTCAAAAAATCCCTTTGAAAAACGAACCGGCCTGTCCGCGCCCAGATCGACGTCCAGATATCCCTGTTCGGACAAAGTCTTAAGAGTATTCGGATCTGGCTCCGCATCCGGATCCCCGAGAATCATTCCGGGAAAAATAACGGCCCCAGAGCGGAAAACCGCTTTCCTCCCGGCATGCGGATATTTCCGTAGGTAAAGTCCAAGAATGTATCCTCCGAAGCTTGACGCGAAATATAGAATCTCCGCCTTCGGATATTCCGCTCGAAGGTAGTTTTCTACCGCCTTAAGACTTTTCAGGCAGGCGCCCACCCGAAGCTCTTCTTTCGTCGCTTCGTCCGTTCCATGCCCGGGCTGATCGTACGCGAAAACGCCGAAATTCCTCTTTCGGAACGCATCCAGATAAACAAGCGAACTGTTCCCTTCCTTGCTGGAGCCCATGCCGTGCACAATCAGGACGATTTTTTCACTGCCCTCCGGAATATCGGAAACGCAGGGAATTTTTCCGCCGCTTTCTTTCGTTATATAAAAAGTATCCATAAAAATTCAAAACTCTCCTTCGAGCGACTGTACAATTCCCGTAAATAATAATTCTTTCTATCTATAAGCCTTCGCTGCCGAAAGTTTTTTGCTTGTTATTTATTATAACACAAGCGCTGTAAAAATCGCTCCTCTTCTGCGCCGGGACTTCGTACCGCCGCTCCTCACTTTATTTTTTAACTTCCTCAAAAAAATACTGGACAAAGCATCTTTATCGCGTTATACTTAACCAGTCAATTGAATGTGCCGCCTTGGTCAAGAGGCTAAGACGCAGCCCTCTCACGGCTGAATCATGGGTTCGATTCCCGTATGCGGTACCAGATT
>JAQXNW010000184.1 GCA_029098205.1 Eubacteriales bacterium
GCGAGGCGTTCGCCTAATTTTCGAACCATAAAATTCGGGGAATTGATTTCATGGATATATCTTCTTCGGCCAAGAATCGTTTCTGAATATCCCTTCTCTTTACAGTCCTTCACAGCCTGATCCATGAACGCCTGCACCTTCGGATGCTTCGAAAAATAATCCTTAATATATCTCTCCGCCTCTTTCCGGCTGACATGGATTTCCTCAGACAGTCCGAAACTGCTCATTCCGTAAACGACTCCAAAATTCACAGCTTTCGCGCGGCTTCTGTCAAGCGGAGTAACCGCATCATAATCTTTATTGAAGACTCTGGCCGCGGTTGTCCGATGAATATCCTGCCCTTCATTAAATGCCTGAATCAGATTCTCGTCTCCGGACATGTGCGCCAGCACCCGAAGTTCGATCTGTGAATAGTCCGCTCCGACAAAAGAGGCTCCTTCGCCTGCGACAAAGGCTTTTCGGAGGTTTCTCCCGATTTCCGTCCGAACGGGGATATTCTGAAGGTTTGGCTCCGTGCAGCTCAGTCTGCCGGTTGCCGCGACCGTTTGCTGAAAATGCGCATGGATTTTTCCATCCTCCCCGATCAATGGAATCAATCCGTCTACATACGTACTCCTAAGTTTCGATACAGTTCGATATTCCAGGATCATCGAAACAATCGGATCTTTATCTTTGATTTTTTCCAAAATATCCGCACTGGTGCTGTACCCGGTCTTTGTCTTCTTCCCGGAAGGAAGTCCTAATTTTTCAAACAGAATTGTGCCCAGCTGCTTCGGAGAATTGATGTTGAACGTTTCTCCTGCGCGTTCGTATATCCTGGTTTCCAGCGTATGAATCTGCGCCAGAAGATCATCGCCGATCTCTTCCAGAACGTTCCGGTCTACTGTAACACCTGCATGCTCCATGGAAGCCAGAACTTCAATAAGCGGAAATTCAAGATTTTCACAAAGCGGAAGAAGTTCTTCCTTCGTTAATTTTTCCTTTTGAATACGCCAAAGCGAAGCGCTGCCAAGAAGCGCTGTCTTCGCGTACTGCTCTTTCTTATTTTCAGCGTCCTCTGCCCGCTCCGTCTTCGATATGTCTTTCTGAAATTCCTTTTCGGTCGGTATATCCTGCCGGAATGCCTTCTGAAGAAGAAGCTTCAGGCTGTAGTCCGAAGCAGAAGGATCCAGTACATACTCCGCGACCTTCGTATCATAAGCGGTCGTAAATTCTGAAATTCCTCTTGCCATCAGAGAATAATAGGAAGAAATAAGATTATGCCCGAACCAATGGGGTTTCAGATCCCGTAGAATCGAAAACAAATCGGTGTCCTCTTTCTGTACAGCTTTCTCTGAAATATAGAAAAAATTGTTTTCCCATAACAGGGCAATTCCCTCAATGGATGGCATTTGAACATGATCGTCGTTTCCAAAAACCAGAAGTCCGACTTCCGCTTCTTTAGGAATACAAGAAAGATTTTTCAGCTGCTCCTCCTGGTCAATCCGAATTTCCGACAGATTTTCAGCGTTTACACCATTCTCCGCCTGATCCGTATCCCCATCCTCCTTCACACCGGAAGCGGAAAGAGTCGAAGCGCCTTCGCCTTCCTTATGAAGCGCTTCCAGAAAACGATTGAACTCCAGTTTAGAATATATGGTTACCAAAGAATCATAATCGATTTCCTTACGGCGGAGATCTTCGATTTCAAGATCCAGGGGCACCGTCCGGCATATTACCGCCAGTTTTCTGGACATCTCCGCGAGAAGCGCGTTCGATTCCACTTTCTCACGAAGACCCTTTGCCGAAATTTCATCCGTATGCGAAAGAAGATTTGCTAGAGATCCGAATTGTTTCAGAAGCTTAATTCCGGTTTTTTCACCGACTCCGGGAATCCCCGGGAGATTGTCCGAATTATCTCCCATCAGCCCTTTAAGATCAATAAACTGCTCCGGAGTCAAGGAATAACGCTCCAGCATTTTCTCCCGGTCATAGATTTCGAATTCAGAGATTCCTTTTTTTGTAAAAAGAATCTTCGTTTGATCCGAAGCAAGCTGCAGCGCATCCCGGTCTCCAGTCACGATCAGAGAAGAAAGTCCCGCTTCTTCCCCCATACGGCTGACTGTGCCGATGATATCATCCGCCTCGAATCCATCCATTTCCAGATTTTTTATTCCAAGATCCGTCAGAATCTCTTTCATTAGCGGAAGCTCCATCGCCAGCTCCTCCGGCATTTTCTTCCGGCCCGCCTTGTATCCATCGTAAGCCTTATGACGGAATGTCGGAGCCTTCCGGTCCCATGCAACCGCCGCAAACCCAGGATCATATTCACGAAGAACACGATTCAGCATATTTAAAAAACCGAAGATTCCCTGGGTATAAATACCGTCCCTGGTAATCATCGGCCTCCGCATCGCATAATAAGCTCTGTTAATCAAGCTGTTTCCATCTACCACAAGAAGTTTCGCGTCGTCCATTTAGACCTCCTGATCCAACCGACACTATCCGAATTTTATATATACAGAAAGAAAAGCATTCTATTCGCTTTCGTTCAATACATCCTTGAATACAGAAAAACCCAAAGCACCGTCAGGACCTAATTGATTCCTATCCAACATGAATAGGTGGGTATCCTGCTCCCGCGTTCAGCGATCCGTTCAAAGACGGCAAGGCTTCCGGCGGCAGACTCCGAATTCCCAATAAAAAACTGTAGGTTCAATTAACAGCCCCGACGCATGTTTCAGGCTAGATATATTATATCCTACGAAATATCTTTTGTGAACTGTCAATTATTAGAAAACAAAAGGAAAAAAATGGAAAAAGTTCCTGTAAAACCCGTAAAAAAACCGGGCGCGGGCGCGTCCGGTTCCAGAACCGAAAAATATTACAGTTCAACAGAATCCAAGTCAACGGAGCAGTTTGTATGCACATTCTGCACGTCGTCATTCTCTTCCAGCATGTCAACCAGCTTCTTGAGCTTCTTGAGATCCTTATCGTTCGGAGTGCTCTCAACCGAAGGAATCTGTTCGATCTCCGATTCTACGATATTGTATCCGGCCTTCCGGAGAGCGCCGTCTACATCGCCGTATACAGAAGGATCGCACTGCACTTCGAAATTATCTTCATTTGTGATAATGTCGTCCGCTCCTGCTTCCAGAGCATCCTCCATTACCTGGTCTTCATCCATATCATCCGTTTTCTCGATGATAATGTCTCCCTTTCTGGAGAACATATAGGATACGCATCCCGGAGTTCCTACATTTCCGCCGTGCTTATCAAACATTGATTTTACAGCCGAAGTCGTTCGGTTTGTATTATCCGTCAGGCATTCAACAATCATAGCGACTCCGCCAGCGCCGTATCCTTCAAATGTCAGCTCCTCGTAGCTTGCGCCGCCGAGTTCACCGGTACCTTTCTTAATCGCCCGGTTGATATTATCGTTCGGCATACTGATGGCTTTCGCCTTCTCAATTGCTACACGAAGGGACGAATTGTAATCAGGATCTCCTCCATCTCTTGCCGCTACTGTAATTGCTTTTGCATATTTTGTGAACAAAGCAGCTCTTTTTGAATCTTGTGCCGCTTTCCTCCCTGCAATTGTACCGTGTCTTCCCATTGGAGACGCCTCCTTATAATTGATGAATTCCTAATTTATTTTTTTGCACAAAACACTATCGTATTATACATGCAAACTATTCTGTATGCAAGAAAAATACCGGAATTTCATATATGACCTATGAATTTAACCTGTGAATTCCGCACTTTTTCTGATGTTATGCGTATGCCGAAGCGCTCTCCCTCTCTGAAAGCGGAACATAGTTTTCCTGGCATGCGCGGTACTCATTTTCAAATGCGGCTGTTTCTGCCGGAGTCATCATCTCTTCCAGATTGTTTCTGGCTGTGCTCATCATAAGCTTGATTCGGTTCAGCTGATTCACATTGCTGGCGCCCGGGTCAAAGTCGATCGCCGCGATATTCGCCTTCGGATTCAGTTTCCGAACCCGCTTCATCATGCCTTTAGCAACTACATGGTTCGGCAGACAGCCGAACGGCTGGAGAGTTACGATATTATCCACGCCATGGCGGATCAGTTCCACCATCTCTCCTGTCAGCAGCCAGCCCTCACCGCACTGATTTCCGATCGAAAGAATTTCTTCCGCCGCATGCGCCGTATCCCTAATGAAGGACGGTTCCTCAAAATGCTCGCTCGCGCGGAGCGCTTCCCGCATCGGCTTCCGGAGCCACTCTACGCCTTGGATCAGTTTTTCATTCACTTCCATCTGGCTCCATGTTCCGGACAGATGTTCATAATTGAATTTTTTATTATAGAACCCGTACAGGAAGAAGTCTACAAAATCAAGTACGACCGCTTCGCCGCCTTCGGATTCGATAACCCCGACGATATCATTGTTCGCGTTGGGATGGTATTTTACCAGAATCTCACCGACGACGCCGACCTTTGGCTTCCGGATGTTTTTCCTTGGGATCCGGTCAAACTCCGCAACCATCTCCGAAACGTTCTGTTTGAACTGCTTCCTTGAGAGATTGATTGTATTTTCAACAATCCGATCGTACCAAGAATCGAGGAGCGCCTGCGACTCACCCGGGCACAGTTCATACGGTCTTGTCGCATAGAGAAGCCGCATAGCCAGATCCCCGTAAATCGCGCCGACCGCAAGCTGAAGTGCCATCTTCGCGCCGATTTTAAATCCCGGATTTTTCTCAAGGCCGACCGTATTAAAGGATACAACCGGCACCTGCTCCATATTCATATCCTTCAGTGCTTTCCGAAGGAGCGATACATAATTGCTCGCGCGGCATCCGCCTCCGGTCTGCGACATGAAAACGGCCGTCCGATTGAGATCAAACTGTCCGGATTTCAGCGCGGAGATCATCTGTCCAAGCGTAACAATTGTCGGATAGCAGGCGTCGTTATTAACATATTTCAGCCCTTCATCCACCGCGTTCGTATCCACAGACGGAAGAAGCACCGCATTATAACCGGCTGCTTTGATGACTTCCTTCAGATAATTGAAATGAATCGGAGACATCTGCGGGATTAGGATCGTGTAATCCTTCTTCATCTCCTTTGTGAACACGCGGCGCTCGAACGGCTTCGCTTCCGGAACCGGCTTCGTGCCCATCCGGTCCCTCTCTTCCACTGCGGCCTTCAGCGAGCGGACCCTGATTTTCGCAGCGCCGAGATTCGAAACCTCATCGATTTTAAGAACCGTATAAAGCTTATTATGCTGCTCCAGAATTTCTTCCACCTGATCCGTTGTCACCGCATCGAGTCCGCATCCGAACGAATTCAGCTGAATCACTTCTACATCGTCATTTCTGCCGGAGAATTCCGCCGCCTTATAAAGGCGCGAATGGTAAACCCACTGGTCCAGAACACGAATCGGCCTCGGAAGCTCAACCTTCCCTGCAACCGAATCCTCCGAAAGAACAACAAAATC
>JAQXNW010000185.1 GCA_029098205.1 Eubacteriales bacterium
CTGTTTGCTTAAAAAATTATGCTCTAAACTATGCTTCGTTATTTTCTCTTTGCTGCGGCGTACGCGTGCGCCATAAGTCCTTCGGCCTTTGCCAGCCGCTCAACCAGAGGCGCGATGTTTTTCGACGCTTCCTTCGTCATGCGCTGATGCGTGCAGACCTTGAGGAATGTGCCGACCCATACGCCGCCCGTATATCTGGCCGCCCGTACCGTCGGAAGTGTATGATTCGTACCGGAAGCGTAATCCCCGAACACTTCCGCCGTATTTCCTCCCAGGAAAAGAGAGCCGTAATTCATAAACTGATCTAGGATGGCATCCGGATTTTTGACATTGATTTCCAGGTGCTCCGGCGCGATATCATTGGCGATCGCAGCGGCTTCATCCAGTGAATCCGCTAAAATCACCTCTCCGTATGTATTCCAGGACTGCCGGGCGACATCGGGGGAAGGAAGAACGGAAAGTTCTTTTTCGACGCAGGCGATGACAGCTTTGCCGAATTCCCGGTCGGTCGTTACAAGAATTCCCTTTGCATTCGGGTCATGCTCCGACTGCGCAAGAAGATCTGAAGCAACGACCGAAGGATCCGCGTTTCTGTCGCAGATCGCAAGCACCTCGCTGGGGCCGGCTACGAAATCGATACCGACCTGCCCGTAGCACTGCCGCTTTGCTTCCGCGACATATTGATTTCCAGGGCCGACGATCAGGTCGACGGGGCGGATGGTTTCCGTACCGTAGGCAAAGGCGGAAACTGCCTGCACGCCGCCAAGCGCGTAGATTTCATCCGCGCCTGCCATGTGCATCGCCGCAAGCGTCATATCGTCGATGGTTCCCGTTTCTTTCTGAATCGGAGAGCAGGTCACTACTCTAGGAACACCCGCTGTTTTCGCGGGGACGATCAGCATCATCGCGGATGAAAAGAGCGGGAAACGGCCGCCCGGCACGTAACAGAGGCAGGAATTCACCGGAATGACGCGGTCGCTCAGATAAATGCCCGGCATCGGCTGAAAATCATGAACCTCCGTCAGTGTATTACGCTGCGCTTCTGCAAAGGCGCGGATATTTCCGATCGCGGTGTGAAGATCCGCCTTCTGCTCTTCCGAGATACGGTTCATCGCATTCTGGATTTCCTGATCCGAAACCCGGTAGCTGGATCTAGTATTCTGGTCAAATTTTTCGCTGTATTCCCGAACAGCGGCATCGCCCCGCGTCCGGACATCCCGGATGATCGAAGAGACGCTTTCCTGTACAGCCAGGGTCTCTTCAGGAGTCCGGGTTTTGCTTTCTTTCAAAATCTGCATTTCGTGTCCTCCTTATCGCACTCTATTATATTAAAGGATAATCGGAAACTTTGTAAAGAGGAACTGCAGAAAGAAAGACGATGAATTGTTATTTATATGAGAAAACAACAAAAAAATTATGGGAAATTCACAAAAAACGCTGGACAAAGATAAAAAAATGAAGTACAGTATACCTGTATTTAGAAGAAAGGAAAGAAAGTCATGCAGCGTTTTGCCTTCACAGCAGCATATTATTATTACTACTTTTTCTTTAACAAAAGAAAAAGCTTTTTTGCTGCTGAAACGAACGTTCTTGATTTCTGACCGATCCGGTAAAACAGATTTTGTACGATGTAGACTCCGCAGCATAGGCCTGCGGAGTTTTTTTATGAATCGAATCGCTCCAAGGGCAATTGTATAAGGGGTAGAGAAAGGAAAGCACCGATGATTACGATTTTGAAGAAGGGAACACCGAAAGAAGAGCAGGATCAGCTGGTAAAATGGCTGGAAGAGCAGGGCGTTGAGGTCGATGTTTCGGAAGGAAAATACCAGACCGTTTTAGGACTCGTTGGAGATACTTCGAATATTGACATCGATATGATCCGGATGCTGAGCATCGTAGACGATGTAAAGCGGGTTTCCGAACCGTACAAGAAGGCGAACCGCAAATTCCATCCGGACGATACGGTGATCGATCTGGGCGGCGGCGTGAAAATTGGAGGCGGAAACTTTGTCTGCATCGCAGGACCCTGCTCCGTGGAGTCTGAAAAGCAGATTATCGGCATCGCCAAGCGTGTAAAAGCGGCCGGTGCCACACTTCTTCGCGGAGGCGCATTCAAGCCGAGAACATCTCCTTACTCTTTCCAGGGAATGAAAGCGGACGGCATCGAGCTTCTTCTGAAAGCGAAGGAAGAAACAGGACTTCCGATTGTAACGGAAATCATGAATGAGAATCATCTTCCTTTGTTCGAGGATGTCGACGTAATTCAGGTCGGCGCGCGGAATATGCAGAATTTCGAGCTTCTGAAAGCACTCGGAAAAATTGACAAGCCGATTCTTCTAAAGAGAGGTCTAGCGAATACGCTGCAGGAGCTTTTGATGAGCGCGGAATACATCATGGCCGGCGGGAATGAGAAAGTCATTCTCTGCGAACGGGGAATCCGCACATATGAAACGTACACGAGAAATACGCTGGATATTTCCGCGGTGCCTGCACTTCATAAGCTGTCTCATCTTCCGGTTGTCGTCGATCCGAGCCATGCAACAGGGCGCTCCGAAATGGTGGAGCCGATGGCTCTTGCTGCTGCAGCCTGCGGAGCGGACGGAATTATGATTGAGGTGCATAATGATCCGGCGCATGCGCTGAGCGACGGTGCGCAGTCTCTGACACCGGATCAGTACGATGTCGTAATGGACAAGATCCGAAGTGTGAAAGAAGCGCTTGGAACCGGCGTATGGCAGAAGTAGCTGGCAGGGGGTATTCATCATGAGAATCGGGGTAGTAGGACTTGGATTGATCGGCGGATCCCTGGCGCAGGCTTACCACCGGGCGGGTCATGAAGTATATGGATTTGATATCAGCCGGATTACGCTGGACTTTGTCCGTATGGAAGGCTCCATCGACGAAATCCTGTCCGAAGAGAATGTAAATACATGCGATGCGGTATTTCTTGCGATTCCGCCGGAGCAGGCGGTTACATGGCTAAAGAAAAACGCTGGCGCTTTGACGTCTTCTACGCTTGTAGTCGATTGCTGCGGTGTGAAGAGACAGATCTGCCGGGAAGCATTTCAGCTTATGGAGACGACGGATCTTCAGTTTATGGGCGGCCATCCGATGGCGGGCGTGCAGAAATGGGGATTTAAAAACAGTACACCGGATTTGTTCCAGGGCGCTGTGTTCGCGATGGTTCCGAAGGACCCCAATGACATCCGTTTCATGGAAAAAGTGAAGAAGCTTCTTATGATCGTCGGATTTAAAACATTCCAGGTCATGACGCCTGAAGAGCACGACCGGGTCATTGCTTTTACATCGCAGCTTTCCCATGTCGTATCCAACGCGTTCATCAAGAGTGACACGAGCCGACTGAAAGCGTGTGTTGCTGCCGGCGGAAGCTACCGGGATATGACGAGGGTCGCGTATCTCAACGATGAGGTTTGGACGGAGCTGATGATGGACAACCGCGATAATCTGGGCCGGGAAATTGACGGATTAATGGAAGAGCTTTCAGAATACCGGGAAGCCCTGGCATCCGGCGACCGGGATCATCTATGCCAGCTTTTAAAAGAAGGCAGAATACGGAAGGAAGAATCCGAAGCCGAAACAGGAGAGAACGCATGAAACTATCGGAAATCGGAAAGGAAGTCCTGAACATTCAGGATTGCGGCAAATTACTGATCATAACCGAGGATACCGTAGCGCCGCTTTATCTTGAAACCTGTGCGGACAGTCTAAGAAACGCCGGATTTACCGTTTTTTCCTACATTCTTCCTGCCGGAGAGGCATCGAAAAACGGAGAGAATTTTCTGAAGCTGCTGGAATTTGCAGCTGAGAAATCTTTGACCAGGAGTGATGGAATTGTCGCGCTGGGCGGCGGAATGGTCGGAGATCTTGCCGGATTCACGGCGGCCTGCTACCTTCGGGGAATCCGCGTGATCCAGGTTCCGACGACGCTTCTTTCCGCAGTGGATTCTTCGGTCGGAGGGAAGACGGCGATCGATCTCCCGGCCGGGAAAAATCTGGCGGGTGCTTTCCATCAGCCGGAATTGGTGCTGCAGGATTCTTCGCTTCTTGAGACTCTCCCTGAAGACGTTTTTCTCGCGGGTATGGCGGAAGTGATCAAAACCAGCATCATCTATGACGAATCTCTGTTTGAGAAAATTCAGGATCCGAAGAATATCCAGAATATCCTTCCGGAGGTGATCGGAAGGTGCGTGGAAATAAAAAAGCATTTTGTCGAAGAGGACGAGGAAGACCGCGGCATCCGGCATATCCTGAACTTCGGGCATACCATCGGACACGCAGTGGAAAAACTCAGCGGATTTTCCTTGAGCCATGGATTTGCGGTGGCAAAAGGGATGGACCGGATGGCGGAGCTCTCTGCGGAAGAAGGCTGGTGCTCACAGGAAACAGCGCGGAGAATCCATGAAATTCTGGTTCGGTACGGATTCGATCTTTCGGTGCATTTTTCAGCGGATGAAATTTTCCGTCTGATTCAGTCGGACAAGAAACGGGAAGGAAATGTAATCCGCCTCGTAACGGTGGAAAGCATCGGTCAGTGCGGCATCCGAACGGTGCCGATGGAAGAATGCCGTGCGCTGCTGGAGAAAATCCTGTAATTTTGGAACAGAGAGGCAAAGGAGAAACCGATGATCAATATCCGCATTATTTCTTCGAAATCCGACGCGCACCGCGCGCTGATCGCGGCTGCTTTGTCCGATCGGAAAACAAAAGTCACCTGCCGGGGGACATCGAAAGATATCGAAGCGACGAAAGAGTGTCTGAAAGCGCTGAATCCGGATTTTCCTGATCGACTGGACGGGCACCTCGTATTTCGGTGTGGCGAGAGCGGCTCCACGTTTCGGTTCCTTCTTCCGGTAGCCGCGGCGAAGGGGATTTCGGCTGCTTTCCTACCGGAGGGCAGGCTTCCGGAAAGGCCTTTGACGCCTCTTTACGAGGAGATGGAAGCGCATGGCGTTCGGATGAGTCCGCAAGGGGAGGTTCCTTTCTTTCTGGATGGAAAGCTTCAGTCTGGAACCTACCGGATTCCCGGAAATATTTCGTCGCAGTTTATCAGTGGATTGTTATTCGCGCTTCCGCTTCTTAATGGAGACAGCCGGATTGAAATTCCCGGGAAGCTTGAATCATCCGGATATGTCCGGATGACGGAGAAGACCATCTCCCGTTTCGGAGTGCGCGTTTTAACGGAGCCTCTGGACGGAGATTCGAAAAAGGGACAGGTGCTGAAGATTCCAGGCGGTCAGGTCTACGAAGGACCGCGCGATTATCCGGTGGAAGGGGATTGGTCAAACGGTGCGTTCTGGCTTGCCGCGGGCATTCTGGGGGATGAGCCGGTTCGTCTTTCCGGACTTCCGGTTGATTCGGCGCAGGGCGACCGTAAGATCCTTCCGATTCTCCGCGCATTCGGCGGTGATATTGCGGAAGAAAGACACGTGGTTCCCGGCTGCAGCAAAAGGGAGGAACTGGTTCTTACCGCGTATCCGTCCCGAGGAAAACTTCATGGGACTACCGTTTCCTGCAGTGAAATTCCGGATCTGGTCCCCATTCTTTCTCTGGTTGCGCAGCTTTCAGAGGGAGATACGGAATTCACGGATGCGGGAAGGCTTCGTCTGAAAGAAAGCGACCGAATCGCTTCCACCGTATCGCTTCTTCGTAGCCTCGGAGGAAATGCGGAAGAGGAAGCGGAGGGTCTTCATGTTTTCGGTGTAAAGTCCCTTCGGGGAGGAATCTGTGACGGAGCCAACGATCACCGGATTGTCATGACGGCGGCAGTTGCTTCACTGGCAGCGGAAAACGAAGTGGTTCTTCACGGTTCTAAGGCCTGTGAAAAATCCTACCCCGACTTTTTTAAGGAGTTTGATCAGGCGAGTCTTATGAAAAATCTGAGGCTGGAATAAGAATACCGATAAAAAGAAAAGAAGAATAGGGATAAATTAGAGAGGACGAAATAGGATAAGATGGCATCAACCTATGGCGAAAATATAAAACTGTCGATTTTCGGACAGTCCCATTCTGCAGCGATCGGCGCTGTGATCGATGGACTTCCGGCCGGTTTCCTCATCGATACGGATAAACTCAGGGAGTTTATGATGCGCAGGGCGCCTGGAAGAAACCGATTTTCGACGCCGAGAAAAGAAGCGGATGAGGTGGAATTCCTGTCCGGCCTTGTAAATGGCACGACCTGCGGCGCGCCTCTCGCTTTTTTGATCCGGAACACAAATGTCCGGAAGCAGGATTATGCGAATCTGGCGGATGTGCCTAGACCGGCGCATGCGGATTATACAGCGCACGTGAAATACGGCGGGTTTGAGGATTCCACAGGCGGAGGGCATTTCTCGGGACGGCTTACAGCGCCTCTAGCGGTTGCCGGCGGAATCGCGAAGCAATATCTTGAGGACGCGGGAATTCAGGTTTCAGCAGAAATTCAGGAAATCGGCGGAAACCGGGAGGATCCGTTTTCTGAAATCGACCGGGCCAGAGAAGCGGGAGATTCTGTAGGCGGAATCATATTCTGCACAGTCACGGGAGTGCCTGCGGGAATCGGCGCTCCAATGTTCGGCGGGATGGAAAA
>JAQXNW010000186.1 GCA_029098205.1 Eubacteriales bacterium
GGCATGATCGGAACCACTGGCACAAATGCGCGCCCTTCGATTGCTCCGACCTTCGGCGTTGAAAATATGCTGGGGACGAATCCGCTTACCATTGCTCTTCCGACTGATGAGGATTTTCCGTTCTGCATTGACTGTGCGACATCCATCACACAGAGAGGAAAGATTGAATATTTCGCGAGAAGCGGGAAACCGACGCCGGCAGGCATGGTAATCGGAAACGACGGAACGGCTCTAACGGACAGCGAAGAGATTCTGAAGGATCTGACTACGGGCAAGGCCGCGCTGGCGCCTCTAGGCGGAATCGGAGAGGAGCTGGCAGGATACAAGGGGTACAGCTACGCAACGGTCGTGGAAATTCTTTCGGCTGCGCTCTCCGGAAATATTTTCCTGAAAGCGCTTTCGGGGTTTAATGAGGACGGAAGCAGAAGACCTTATCATCTGGGACATTTCTTTATTGTCATAAATCCGGAATTCTTTGAAGGAGAAGAGACGTTCCGCCATACTGCCGGAGAAATCCTGAGGAAGCTCCGAAATTCCAAGAAGGCGCCGGGACAGGACCGGATTTATACAGCGGGTGAAATGGCGCATATGACAAAACTGTATCGCAAGGATAAGGGCGTTCCGATGGGAGAGGCAGTTCAGAAGGAGTTTATTACAGTACGAGACTGGTACAAGCTCCCCTATACGTTCCCGTTTGAAAAATAATTAGATAGAGAGGAAATATTCATGAGCCGTGATGGCGTTTTTTCGAGCGCCGTCATGGCTGATGATTTTTGAAAGAGAAAGAGAAAGAGGAAGAGGCTGTGATTAAACCTCTTCCTCTTTTTTCACCTCTGAAATGATATGAAAATAATACTATTCAGGAATTCGCCGATGCCTGTTTCTGATTCGTTCTGTTCATCCGTGACAGGATGTCTTTTTTTACAGCGTCAAAGGTTTCGTCCGACAGGTCGTGTTCAATCTCACAGGCGTCCTTCCGCGCGGTAACCGGATCAATCCCGAGCTCGATAAAATACTCTGTGAACAGGCGGTGCCGCTCATAAATGTGCTCAGCGACCGCGCGTCCTGAATCCGACAGCTGGATCAGACCGTTTTCGTCCATGACGATGTATCCTTCTTCACGAAGCCGTTTCGTCGCATAAGAAACGGAAGGTTTGGTAACGGCAAGCTGCCTGGCGACATCAACCGAACGAATGTACCCGTGCTTGTTATATAGAATGAGCATTGCCTCCAGATAATCTTCCGCAGATTTACGAATTTTTGCCATGATCGTCTTTCCTCCGATGTCTTTCCTCCGATATTTTGCGGAATTCCGCTGCCTGCATCCGCACCAGTTTAATCCGCGAAGGGCTTAGTAATAAGAATAAACTCTATAAGTTTTTATTTAAGTTTAGTTTAACAGATGTTCCTGCATTTAACAATAGTTAAATAAAAGTTAGATGATAATCTTCGCTTTGCATTTTTCTTGTATAGCGCTTGACATCTGATGTTAGAGAAGCTAAACTATAGAAAGTTAAATATATCTAACTTATGTATGAAACTTCAAAACGTGTCTTATAGAAATAAAAGGAGCAGAAAATGAGTGTCGTGATTCTCGGCGGAAATGAACGGATGGAACGAAAATATATTGATCTTTGCAAATCGTATGATTGTGACGCGAAAGTCTTTACGAAAACGAGAGGAGCTCTGAAAGGCAGAATCGGAAACCCGGATCTGCTGGTCATGTTTACAGGCACATTGTCGCATAAGATGCTGCAGTCCGCGATGTCCGCCGCCAAGGATTCCGACATTGATATTGTTCACGTGAAATCGGCTTCTGTCAGCGCTCTTAAAAAAGTTCTTTCGGAGAAAAGCGGGAAAAATTAGTATTCGGTTAGCCTGTCCAGCAAATCCTGTGAGAAGTGTTTTCCGTATTGAGGCGCCAATTTGACAGCAGAGGCGCCGATCAATGCCGGATAATTCTGACTAAAATCCGAATAGAAAAGGGACGTTCTTTCATTGATATGTATCCAATCAGTAAGGAGGGTGCATATCACATTTGGAACGTCCTTATTTTTATGTTTGAGATTGAATCTTGATCTTCTGTGGGGATGAGATACGGAGAAGGAAAGCAGGACGCTTCAGTAAATGTTCTCCTTCCACCCCGCAGTCAGTTTTCAAATTTTAATGTTTTCTGCATTCCGTCGCGCCCGATTATTGTATTTGGGAAAACAGAAACGGCATTCTCCTGGAACTCTTCCGGGCAGATTATCGACTGGCTGAAATGCGTGAGCCAAAGTTCCTTTGCCTCCGCCTTTTTCGCGAGTCCGGCCGCTTCAGAAAAAGTCATATGTTTCCATTTTTTCGCTTTCTCGATATCCTGATCGCTTGCGTAGTTCCCCTCTAAAATCATCAGATCCGCGTTTTTCCCCGCCTGTATGATCGAATCGGCTGGCCGTGTGTCTGTGGAGTAAAGAACTTTCAGCCCTTTCCGCGGTGGTCCGATTACCTGTTCGGGATGGATGATCTGATCGTCGATTTTAACGGATTCCCCGCGCTGAAGAATGGACCATGCATTTAATGGTATTCCCAGCTTTTTCGCTTTGTCCGGGTCGAATTTTCCCTTTCGGTGAACCGTAAGCGTATACCCCAGGCATGGAATGACGTGATCCACGGGAAAAGGTTGAATTTCAATATTTCCGGCCTGCGAAACTGCATCTGTTTCGAGGGTTTCGCTTGCGAGGAGCCGAAAAGACGGGGACGCGCAGACTAAAAGTTTCTGGACGACATCAATCAGCCCCGGCGGACCGATCAGGGTTACGTCCTCTGTCCGGTTTGCGTTGCTCATCATAAGAAGCACACCGGCTAAGCCTCCGATGTGGTCTTGATGGAAATGCGTAATGCAAATGACATCGATATTTTTAACACGGCATCCCGCTTCGCTGAGCGCAATCTGCGTTCCTTCTCCGCAGTCGATCAGGACTGCGTGATTTCCTTCACTGACGTAGAGGGAGGTGAGCCACCGGTTTTTCAGCGGAACCATTCCTGCGGTTCCTAAGAGGCATACATCAAGCATAAGAATTCCTTCCTGCGCATGGTTTTATTCTTATCTATCTTATCATAAATTGGAAGCGGGTGCACGGATCGTCAGTGTGAGCCGGTGCCTGCGTTTTCATCCGGATTCATTCTGAGTTTTTTTGGAGGCGTTCTTCAGAGTGGTAGAATATCGATGGGAGGCATGATATAATAAAACAAGATTTTCAGAAAGCGGAGGGAACTATGGAACCGAAGTATAAACGTGTGCTTCTCAAAATCAGCGGCGAAGCGTTAGCCGGTGACAATAAGACGGGAATTAACGTCGAGATGACGGCGAAAGTCGCGAAGGAAATTAAACAGCTGAATGACCTCGGCGTGCAGATTGCGATTGTTGTTGGAGGCGGGAATTTCTGGCGCGGCAGGCAGAGTACATCGATGAACCGTGAAACAGCGGATTATATCGGCATGCTTGCGACCGTTATGAATTCTCTGGCGCTGCAGGATGCGCTTCTGGCGGAAGGCGTGAAAGCCAGAGTCCAGACTTCCATTACGATGCGGGAAGTCGCTGAACCGTATATCTGGCGGAAGGCATTGAAAGAACTTTCCGATGGGGATGTTGTGATTTTCGGAGCCGGAATCGGAGAGCCACATTTTTCGACGGATACTGCAGCCGCACTTCGAGCGGTGAACATAAGCGCCGATATTATTCTTCTCGCGAAGAATGTGGATGCGGTATATTCTGCGGATCCGGCCGTGGATCCTTCCGCGAAAAAATACGAACATCTTACGATGCGGGAGGTTATTGACAAAAACCTTCGTGTCATGGATCTTACCGCGGCGACGATCTGCATGGAAAATGACATGAAAATTCAGGTCTTTGGCCTGGCAGAAGAAAACAGTATGGTCAGAGCGGTTCTGGGTGAATCAATCGGAACCTTGATAGAATAAGGAGGAAAGCGGGAATGGCTGAGAAGAAGAGCCTGGATGAACGGATTAAACGTTCCAAGGAAGTGCTGAAAGAGAATTTGAATACTGTGCGTGCGGGCAGAGCGAATCCGGCACTTTTAGATAAGGTGACCGTGGAATATTACGGATCTCCGACGCCGCTGAAGCAGCTTACGAATATTTCCGTTCCGGATCCAAGGACGCTGTTGATTGTTCCGTTTGATCCGAAGTCGCTTGGAAATATCGAGAAGGCGTTGAATGCTGCGAACCTTGGAATTACACCGACAAACGACGGAAAGAATATCCGGCTTACGATTCCGCAGCTTACCGAGGAAAGACGGAAAGAACTTACGAAAACCACAAAACAGATGGGAGAAGAGGCGAAGGTTGCGGTTCGGAATCTTCGGAGAGAAGAAAATGATGCCGTTAAGAAAGCCCAGAAGAACGGTGATATCTCTGAAGACGAGATGAAAGAGGAAATGGAGGAAATCCAGAAGAAGATTGACCAGGCCGTGAAGGATATCGACGCGATCATTAAAGCGAAGGATCAGGAAATTCTAGAAGTTTAAACGCGATTGTCTTTGCTTTGACTGGAAGAAATCGATCGGGATGAGGAACGGCTGCGGCGAGCAGCCGTTTTTTCTGCAAATGGAAAAACGGAAGAAGGGTTTTATGCTGGATAAGAATCGCATGCCGAAGCATGTCGCGATTATCATGGATGGAAACGGGAGATGGGCGAAGAAACGGAATCTTCCCAGAGTGATGGGACATAATGCCGGAATGCAGGCCATGAAGGAAATTGTCCGAAGAGCGTCGGATCTGGGTATTAAATATCTGACCGTTTACGCGTTTTCAACAGAGAACTGGAAACGATCCGAAGAAGAAATAACGGGTATTTTCCGGCTTTTAGTAAAATTCGTCGGGCTTGACTTAGGGGAACTTAAGGAACAGAATGTGCGTGTCCGGGTATTCGGAGACTATTCCTGCATTCCGGCTCGCGCAAAAGCAAGCATGGATGAGATGCTTGAAGAAACGAAAGATAATACGGGCCTTCAGTTTAATATCGCACTTAATTACGGAGGCAGACTGGATATCACGCGGGCGGTGAATCATCTCGCGGAGAAGGTCCGGAGCGGAGAAATTACTGGAGAAATTACGGAAGACATGATCAGCCGGGCGCTTTATTCCGGGGATGAAAATGGAGATGTTCCCGATCCGGATGTCATTATCCGCACCAGCGGAGAGGAGCGAATTTCCAATTTCCTTTTGTGGCAGGCGGCCTACAGCGAATTCGTGTTCACGGATGTCCTCTGGCCGGATTTTACGCCGGAAATTTTTGAACAGACCCTGGAGCAGTACCAGTCGAGGGATCGGAGATTCGGAGGTAGGAAATAAATGAAAACAAGAATTATCTCGGCTATCTGCATGCTGCCGCTGTTGATTCTTTTATATCTTGGCGGATATTTTCTGGCTGCGCTCTGCATCGCGATCGGTTTTATCGGAATGCGAGAGTTCTTTAACGGATTCCGTCATATGGGAATCAATCCGTCGGACCGGGTCGGATATGTCATGCTGTTCATCCTTTATTTTATAAACGGTCTTTGGCCGACGCATCATGGACTGATCCTTGCGTGGATTGTCGCGGTCATCATGGTCTGCTCTCTTCTGATGTTCGATTCGAAGAAGCATACGCCGATGGACGCGATGGCGACCATGGTAGGTCTTATCTACATTGTGTTCTTCTCGTTCCACGTTGTTTTGATCGATGAAACCGGCGGCTATTCTGATATGAAATGGCTTGTGATCATCGCGGCGTTTGGATCGGATATTTTCGCGTATTTCACAGGGAAGCTTCTTGGAAAGCATAAACTCTGCCCGAATCTCAGCCCGCATAAGACAATCGAAGGTCTGATCGGAGGATTGTTAGGCGGAGGTATCTGCTCGCTCCTTTTCGGGTTCCTGATATGCCCAGCCTACATAGGAAGCTGTGCGGTCATCGGATTCTTCGGCGCGGGAATCTCTGTGCTGGGAGATCTTACCGCTTCTGCGTATAAACGGAAGATGGGAATAAAAGATTACGGGAATCTGATTCCGGGCCACGGTGGCATTATGGACCGGTTTGACAGCGTTCTTTTTACGGCGCCGTTTGTTTACTATTATACAGCCATCGTAATGGAACATTTTCAGATCATTTTCTGACAAAGTGAAAATATGAAATCCGCTCTTTCCGGGCAGAATGACTGTGTGAAGTGATCATTCGGCTGCGGAGAGAAAATCGGCGTTTGCTTACGGGGATGGGAAAATGCAGGAAAAGAAAAGAATCACAGTTTTGGGGAGTACCGGTTCTATCGGAACGCAGACGATGGATGTGATCCGTGCGCATGCGGATCGTTTTCAAATAGTGGGTCTTGCCTGCGGCAGGAATATTGCGAGGCTCCGGGAGCAGATCCGGGAATTCAGGCCGAGCTTTGTTTCGGTTCAGGAAAAATCGGACAGAGATACTCTCGCATCGGAATTCCCTGGACTTCCCGTTTATTATGGAGAGGAAGGCCTTCTGCATGCGGCAGAGGCGGACTGCGACATTGTCCTTAACTCACTGATGGGAATCCGCGGGCTTCTTCCGACGCTTCATGCGATCGATGCCGGACATGACATCGCGCTCGCCAATAAGGAGACGCTGGTAACCGGCGGACATCTTGTAATGCGGCGCGCGGAAGAGCATGGGGTGAAAATTCTTCCGGTCGACAGTGAACATTCCGCGATTTTCCAGTCTCTTCAGGGGAATAGAGGGAAAAAGATCCGAAGAATTCTTCTGACCTGCTCGGGCGGTCCCTTCCGCGGCTGGAAGAAGGAGCAGCTTTCGGAAGTAACGCCGGAGATGGCTCTCGTAAACCCCAACTGGACGATGGGAAAGAAAATTACAATCGATTCCGCGACATTAATGAATAAAGGCCTGGAGATGATCGAGGCAAAATGGCTGTTCAATGTGCCTATGGATCGGATCACTGTGCTGATTCATCCGGAGAGCATTGTTCATTCCGGTGTGGAATTTATGGACACAGCAGTTATCGCTGAACTGGGAGTACCGGATATGCGGGTTCCCATCAGCGTTGCTCTTGGTTATCCGGACAGAATGGAGATGCCATCGATAGAGCCTTTGGATTTCTTTTCCGGAAAAGCGCGAAATCTTCATTTTGAGGAGCCGGATCTGGATACCTTTGACTGCCTTAAAATCGCGCAGGAAGCGGAAGCATTCGGTGGCAGCGCGCCGGTTATTCTGAACGCCGCAAATGAGGTTCTTGTCCAGGCCTTTCTGGACCGCAGAATTGGATTTCTTTCGATACCGGATGGAATTCGGAAAATGCTTCGAAAAGCTTCTTCCGGAGAAAGGCCGTCTCTTTCAGAGATTCTGGAAACGGACCAGGAAGTGCGGCGCTGTGTGAAACAGGATTTGCTATGATAGAAACCATTCTTCTTGCTTTGCTTCTTTTTGCGGTTATGATCTTTCCGCATGAACTTGGACATTTCATCGCGGCGAAATCCGTGGGTGTTCAGGTGAATGAATTTTCGTTCGGCATGGGTCCCGCGGTCTGGAAGAAAGAAAGAGGCGAAACATTATACGCGGTTCGTATTTTTCCAATCGGCGGATACTGCGCGATGGAAGGAGAAGATGAAGACAGCGGCAGCGCGGGAAGCCGCGCTTTCGTAAACAAGAAACCCTGGCAGAAGATTTATGTTTTGGCTGCCGGGGCGTTTATGAATGTCGTAATCTGTCTTCTGACCCTGACGATTATGGCGGGAGTCTACGGAGTTCCGACAACAACGCTTTCCGAGGTCACAAACGGGAGCCCGGCATATGAAGCGGGGATTCGGAGCGGAGACACGATTCTGAAGGTAAACGGAGCAGAGGTTCATTCCTGGAGGCAGGTGACATCCGCGCTTGGTTCGCTGGATGGTTCAAAGAAACTGACAGTTACATACCAGAGGGACGGAAAAAACGAAACGGTCAGTATGAAGTCGGAAAAAATCGATGGGCAGTACAGAATCGGAATTTCTTCCAGGCTTTCAAAAAAACCGGGCCTTGTTCTTCTTGCAGGCTTTCAGGAAACCGGGCAGATGGCAGGTATGATCTTCCAGGGACTTCGGATGCTTATTTCAGGCGGGTCGTCCATTTCTGATCTTTCCGGGCCGGTTGGGATTGTGACCGTTGTTCACAGCACAACCCGCTACGGCATTTCTTATTTTTTCAGTTTAATGGCCTTGATCAGCGTCAATCTGGCAGTTATCAATCTGCTCCCGCTTCCGGCTCTGGACGGCGGACGTATTCTTTTCGTATTCGTGCGCTGGATTGCCCGCGGGAAAATTACAGATAAGCAGGAAGGGATTGTGCATTTTGTGGGCTTTGTCCTTCTTATGCTTCTTACGGTTATCGTTACATGGAATGATATCGTCCGTCTGATTCGGGGATAACTTTATTCTGAAAAGGCGCTGATGGAATACGTCTTACCGGCGTTTCAGGACGGAGATAGGAAGTGTTTTTATCGCCTTGCAGCCGGAAGATTTGGCTCAGGAGGTCCATTATGAGCAGAACAGTAAAAATTAGAGATATCTCCATCGGCGGAGGGAATCCGGTAGCGATTCAATCGATGTGCAATGCAGACTCTCGAGATGAAAAAGGCATATTGGAACAGATTTTCCGTCTGAAAGACGCGGGCTGCCAGATCGTACGCCTTGCGGTTCCGGACCCTGAAGCGCTGGAGATTTTTGGGAATGTACGTAAAAAAGTGGATATGCCGCTTGTCGCGGATATACATTTTGACTGGAGAATGGCTGTCGGAGCGATTCAGAAGGGGGCAGACAAGATCCGGATTAATCCTGGAAATATCGGATCTCCTGATCGTGTTCGGCGGATTGTCTCCGCGGCCAAGGAGCGGGGAATTCCGATTCGAATCGGCGTGAATTCCGGTTCGGTGGAACAGGATCTGCTGGAAAAATACGGTCATGTTACGGCGGAGGCTCTGGCAGAAAGTGCGATTCGAAATGTACGGATGGTGGAGGACATGGGATACGATAATCTGGTTCTGTCCATGAAATCCTCCGATGTGAAAATGAATTTCGAAGCGCATAAAATCGCGGCATCAATGACAGATCATCCTTTTCATATCGGAATTACAGAAGCGGGAACACCGAAGATGGGAAAGATCAAATCCGCGGCCGGAATCGGCGCGCTACTTCTTTCTGGCATTGGAGATACGATCCGCGTTTCGCTGACGGCAGATCCGGTGGAAGAGGTGATTTTCGCCCGGGAACTTTTAGAGAGCATCGGTTTCAGGACGCCTCGCTTTAATCTGGTTTCCTGCCCGACCTGCGGGAGAACCCGGATCGATCTGGAAGGACTTGCCAATCGGGTGGAGAATCGGCTTCTTCAGGAGAAAGAACTTCCGAAAGGGCTTACCATCGCGGTTATGGGATGCGTTGTAAACGGCCCTGGAGAAGCAAAAGAAGCGGATTACGGCGTCTGCGGGGGACTTGGAAAAGGAATACTGTTCCGAAAAGGCAGGCAGGTTGCCGTTGTTCCAGAGGAAAATCTGGAAGAAGAATTGATTCAATTGATCAGAAAGGAAGAATATCCGAACGCGTAATGAACACATTAATTTCGGAGAATGTCCATTGGGATCTTCTGGAGCCCTATCGCTCCGGAAAGTTTGAAAGCGTCATCGAAGACGCTTATATTGAAAGAAAAACGGATCGGATTACGGTTTTGATCCGGGTGAATTTTGTCGTTCCTTACGAGGATGAAAAAAGACTGAAGACAGCGGTTCTTCGTGCTGTTCCGGGTTTATCTTCGGTTCAGATCCGTTATTTGTATGACCGGGATCACATGGCACTTACGGAAGAGGGGATCATTTGGTTTCTGTTCCCTAGAATTCTCGTTTCGTTTGGATCCTCCGCGGTGCATGCCGTCGAATTCAGCAAATATAAAACAGAAGGACAGAAAATTACAATTCCGTGCTTCAGCCGGATTATGGCGGAAAAGCTGAACCGGGAAGTTGCAGCGGAAATCGTCCGGAGACTTCGGGAGGATTTCGGAATCGAACGGGAAATAGTCTTCTTTCCGGATGAAGAGAAAGCGTCCGGATCGGAAGGTCAGGAAAAGAGCGGAGGGAAGGGCGGAGCGATGCGCTCTTCCGAAGATGCAATGCTCGAATCCTGGGCGCTTTCGCAGGAAGAGGAGCCGGATCCTTCTTCAATTCCGCCATGGGAAGATACGCTTTCGGAATCCGCGAAGACAAACCGCGCTTCCTTAGAGGGCGGAGAGATGGATTCCCATGAAAACAGAGAGAAGGCGCGTTCCAGAAGAAAGGCATCCTCTTCGTCCAAGGGATTTGAACGTGTTTTCGGAAAGGATATTCATGAGGAGCCGCTTCCTATTTCCAGAATTACGGAGGATTCCGGAACCGTTGCGGTCAAAGGCTGGATTTATCATATTGAAAGCAAGCCGATCAAGAACGGACGCTGCATTGTAACGATGCTGGTGACCGATAAGAAGAGCAGCGCCTGCCTGAAAACTTTTTTCAAACAGGAAAAATGGGAACAGCTTTCAGAAAATCTTCATGAAGGGGATTATATTCTGGCTGAAGGAACCGCGGAGTGGGATTCTTTTGAGCGTGCCGTGGATATCATGGTGAAATCCATCATGAAGGGAGAAGCGCCGAAGCGCATGGATACCTGGGACGGTCCGCATCGGGTGGAGCTTCACTGCCATACGAAGATGAGCCAGATGGACGCGATCAACGATCCGGATCAGATCGTGAAAACAGCGGCGGAATGGGGACAGCCCGCAGTTGCAATCACAGATCATGGTGTTGTGCAGGGTTTTCCGGATGCCGCCAATATGGCAGCGAAGCTGGAAAAGAAAGGAAAGCCGATCAAGGTCCTTTACGGAATGGAAGGCTACCTTCTGGATGACAAGGACTGCATTCGTCCGGACGGTACAATCGATTACAAAAAGAAAAACACGAATCACATCATTATTCTTTGCCGGACACAGGAAGGACTGAAAAATTTATATAAACTGGTTTCTATTTCTCATCTTAAGTATTTTTTCAAGCGTGCGAGAATTCCGCGGACAGTACTGAATCAATATCGGGAAGGTCTGATTCTGGGATCAGCCTGCGAAGCGGGAGAGCTTTTCCGCGCCATTGAACACGGACTTCCGGAGGAGGAAATTGAGTCTATTGCGTCTTATTACGATTATCTTGAGATTCAGCCGATTGTAAACAATGAGTTTCTTCTTCGGAATGGAACCTATCATTCGGAAGAAGAGCTTCGGGATATCAACCGGAAAATTGTGAATCTGGGTGAGAAATTGAGAAAGCCGGTTGTCGCGACGACAGACGCGCATTACGATGAGCCGGAATCCGCCGTTTACAGAAATATTATCCTCGCGAGCATGGGCTTTAAAGATGCGGCAGAGGGTCACGGACTGTATCTTCGGACAACCCAGGAAATGATGGAAGAATTTTCCTATCTGGGTGAAGAAAAAGCCAGAGAGGTTGTCATTGACAACACGAATCTGATTGCATCCTGGATTGACGATGGCATAAAGCCGGTGCCAGATGAGAAATATCCGCCGAAAATCGAAGGCGCGGAGAAGACGCTTCGGGATACCTGCTATAAGAACGCACACGAAATGTACGGGGATCCGCTTCCGGAGCCTATTCAGGAACGGCTGGATACGGAGCTTAATGCCATTATCAGCAACGGATACGCGGTCATGTATGTTTCTGCCCAGCTGCTGGTGAAAAAATCGCTGGAAGATGGTTATCTTGTAGGATCACGAGGCTCTGTAGGATCTTCGTTTGCGGCTACGATGGCTGGAATCACAGAAGTGAATCCGCTGAATCCGCATTATCTCTGTCCGAAATGCCATTATCTGGAGTGGGGTGACATGCAGCAGTACGACAACGGAATTGATATGCCTAAGAAAAACTGCCCGCGCTGCGGAACAGAGTTAAAAAGAGACGGCTTCGCGATTCCGTTTGCGACATTCCTAGGCTTCAGCGGAAACAAGGAACCGGATATTGACCTTAATTTTGCCGGCGAATATCAGCCGCGCGCGCATAAGTATGTCGGCGTCATTTTCGGAGAAGAGAATGTGTTTAAGGCGGGTACCGTGGGCACGGTCGCTGAAAAAACAGCCTTTGGCTTTGTCCGGCATTATTTTGATGAAACAGGGCTTCCTGTGAACAAGTTCGAAGTTGATCGCTTAAAAATGGGATGCACGGGCGTGAAGAGGACAACCGGACAGCATCCGGGCGGCATTATAATTGTGCCCCGGGATCATGAGATTTATGAATTCTGCCCGATTCAGCATCCGGCGAACGATACGAAGACGGATATCATCACCACGCATTTTGATTATCATAAAATCGACAAAAACCTTCTGAAGCTGGACATTCTGGGACATAATGTCCCATCGATGATCCGGCAGCTTCAGGATATGACCGGGGTGGATCCTCTCCATCTTGACCTTACGGACCAGAAAGTCTTAAGTATTTTCAACGGAATCAAGGAGCTTCATATTAAGGATCCGGAGTATCGGTTCCACCATGGAACATTCGGAATTCCGGAGTTTGGAACGAGTTTTACAAGGCAGATGCTGGATGACGTCAAACCGAAGCGTTTCGAGGATCTGGTGCGAATGTCCGGATTTTCGCACGGGACGGATGTATGGCTGAACAACGCGCAGGATTACATCCGGGAGGGAATCGCGACAATGCGTGAGGTGATTTCGACCCGTGACGACATCATGAATTTCTGTCTTCTCCATGGAATCGACAATGAGAATTCGTTCAAGATCATGGAGGAGGTCCGGAAGAAAAATCTGATTCTGACGGAGGAACATAAAGAGATGATGAAAGAGCACGGGATCCCCGACTGGTACATCGATTCCTGCTCGAAAATCAAATACATGTTCCCCCGCGCACACGCAGTTGCGTATGTTATGATGTCCTTCCGGATGGCGTGGTTTAAGGTCTATTATCCGCAGGAATTTTACGCGACCTATTTCACAAGCGTGCTGTCGAACTTCGATGCGGAAACGACGATGAAAGGGAAAGACGCGGTTCTTGCAAGAATGGACGCGATCCGGGCCAAGGGCAAAGAAGCCTCGCAGAAAGAGAAGGACGATGTGACGGTACTGGAAGTGATCTACGAGATGTACGCGCGCGGATATTCGTTCCTTCCGGCCCGTCTCGGCCACTCAAAGGCGACGAAGTTCTGGACAGAGGACGGGAAGGTTCTTCTTCCCTTTGCGGCCTATGAAGGAGTCGGGGAAACGGCGGCGAAAGATCTGACAAAGGCTTATAATGAGAAACCTTTCAGTACGGTGGAGGACTGTTCGGAGCGTGCGGGCATCGGGAAAGCGGTGATTGAAGTTCTCCGGGAGCATGGCGTATTTGAGGGAATTCCGGAAAGCGATCAAATCTGTTGGGCTATTTGAAAA
>JAQXNW010000187.1 GCA_029098205.1 Eubacteriales bacterium
CGGCGTCATTAACCAGACGATTCCGGTTATCCTCTGCACGGAAGAGGATGTTGAGGGTGTGCACGGAGCGACAATCGGAAGACTTGCGCAGGATATGATGTTCTATATGGAATCCCGGGGTATTTCCGAGGAAGAAATTTACCGGATGATGTCAAGAGCCCGGATTGAATCCGCGGCGTCCGCGATTCCGGATGAAACCGCGAAGAAGATCGTTACAGATTATTTGGACCGTATGGAAGCGTAAGAATTCCGAGGGAGGTTTTTAGGTAATGAATGAGATAGAGAAGAAAATCCGCGCGGAATTTCCGCTGCTTATGAACGACGGCATCCGGTACCTGGATAATGCGGCGACGACACAGAAACCGCAGTGCGTGCTGGACGCGATGAATGAATATTATCAGAAAAATAACGCGAACCCGATGCGGGGACTTTATGATCTCAGCCTCCGGGCAACAGAAGCCTATGAAGAGGCGAGAGAGGCGGTTGCGAAGCTCATCAATGCGCCTCGGAAGGAAGACATTGTTTTC
This sequence comes from Eubacteriales bacterium, assembly GCA_029098205.1. GTDB lineage: Bacteria > Bacillota > Clostridia > Peptostreptococcales > Anaerovoracaceae > Aminicella. The sequence continues at coordinate 528 of JAQXNW010000187.1, forward strand.
ACCAGGAATGCGACGGAAAGTCTGAATCTGATCGCGTATTCCTATGTGCTGAATTTCCTTCATGAGGGAGACGAGATCATTGTCAGCATCGTGGAACATCACAGCAATTTCCTGCCGTGGCTGGAGATGGGAAAGAAAGTCGGCGCGAAGGTTGTCTTCTTCGAAGCGGAGCCGGACGGCGAGCTGAAGGCGGAGAAGCTGGAGAAACTCTGCACGCCGAAAACGAAGCTGATTGCCGTAACACATGTTTCGAATGTACTCGGCCGGGAGAGCGACATCCGGACATTCTCGGAAATCGCCCATAAGCACGGAGCTATTCTGGTTGCGGACGGCGCGCAGAGCGTTCCGCATATGAAGGTGGATGTGCAGGAGCTTGGATGTGATTTTCTGACATTCTCCGGTCATAAAATCTACGGACCGATGGGAATCGGCGGACTGTACGGGAAGAGAGAGCTTCTCAAGAAGATGCCTCCGTTCATGTTCGGCGGAGAAATGATCGAATATGTTACCCGCGAAGGCGCGACATACGCGGAGGTTCCGCATAAATTCGAAGCTGGAACGGTGAATGCCGGCGGCGCGGTCGGATTTAAGGCGGCCATTGACTTTGTCAACCGCTGGGGATGGAATTTCATCGAAAAGAGAGAAAACGATCTCACAGAGATGATGATGGACGGAATGAAGAAAATTCCGCATGTGCACATTCTCGGCTCTGAGAAACCGGAAGAGCATCACGGCATCGTGACGTTCCTCGTGGATGATGTGCATCCGCACGATATCGCGGAGATTTTCGACTCGGAGAATATCGGTGTCCGCGCGGGGCATCACTGCGCGCAGCCGCTGATGCAGTTCCTGGGCGTAAATTCCACGACAAGAGCGAGTCTGGCTTTTTATAACACGGAAGAAGAAGTGCAGGCATTCCTTGACTGCCTGGCTACAATCAGAGAGAAGATGGGGTATGGCGCTTAATACATTTTATAATGAAATTCTGACGGAACATAACGCGCATCCGTTTCATAAGCATGATCTCCCGGACGCGGACATGGAGCTTAGAGGCGTGAACCCGAGCTGCGGCGATGATATTACGCTGAAGCTGAAGGTGGAGGACGGAGTCATCACGGACGGCGCGTTTACCGGAGACGGCTGCGCGATTTCGCAGGCTTCCGCGGATATGATGCTCGATCTGATTATTGGAAAGTCGAAGGACGAGGCCATTCATCTGGCGGAGCTTTTCATGAAAATGATCCGGTCGAAGATCACGCCGGAAGAAAAAGACGAGCTGGAAGAAGCGGGAATTCTGGAGGATATTTCTCATATGCCGGCCCGTGTAAAATGCGCGGTGCTTGGTTGGAGAACCATGGGGACGATGTTCCACGTGGACTTTGATGAAGATTCCGAAGAAGACTGAGAACAAAAATCAAGGACGGATAAAATCAAAAAGATGAGATCAGCCGGGAGGGTTTTCCCTCCCGGTTTTTGTATTTACAGGACAGAAAATCCATGCTATGATTCATCTGTGTAGTTATTTAATGCGGTGAAGTCGGAAGCTTTCGGCAGATTTTAAGAGGGCTTCCTTTCGGTTTGATGTCCGGATCTGATGCCCGGGAAACGCGGCCGGCTTTGTCCGCTGAAGGATGGGAGAATGAAAATGAAGAAGTCTAAGAAGGTACTTGCGGTCATTCTTACGAGCTTGATGGTTTTCAGCATGGCGCTTCTGACAGGATGTGGTTCCTCTTCGGGAAGCAAGAGTTCGAAAGATGACAGTTGGGATTATATTAAGAAAAACGGAAAACTGATCGTCGGCCTCGATGATACGTTCGCGCCGATGGGATTCCGCGATGAGAATAACAAGCTGGTCGGATTCGACATCGATCTCGCGAAGGCGGTCGGAAAGAAACTTGGAATCAAGATCGAATTCCAGCCGATCGACTGGAAAGCGAAAGAGGCGAATCTGAAGGCCAAGAAGATCGACTGCATTTGGAACGGACTTTCCGCGACAGAGGATCGTCAGAAGAGCATGACGCTTTCGAAGAAATATATGGAGAACCGGATTCTTCTGATGTCCACCGATCCTAGTGTCAACGTCAAGGACGTGGATCAGCTGAAGGATATGAAGATCGGTACGCAGGCGGGTTCCGCGGCGCTGGAGCAGATTCAGAAGAACAAGAAATACGACGAATTCAAGGATAATATTAAAGAGTACGATACCTACGATGAGGCGCTTCTCGACATGAAGGCGGGAAGAATTAATGTTGTTGCGATCGATGAGGTATACGCGATCTACAACAATCAGAATAAGGATAAACTGTACGAATCCGATTTCAACTTCGGCGCGGATTATTATGCGATCGCGTTCCGGAAGGGAGATAAGGCGCTGGCGAATAAGATCAACGGCGCGATCAAGGAACTGGAAGACGACGGAACCGCGGAGAAGATCTCCGACAAATGGTTCGGCAAGAATCTGACGATTTACGAAGGGTATGGGAAATAACGGTTCGGAAGAATCGAATGTCGGTGTGCGGTCACTCTCTCAGGGAGTGGCCGCGTTGTTCGTGTTTTGGGAGTGATATTCCATGGATTACGCAATGTCAATTTTACCTGCGCTTTTACGGGGCGCGGTGGTTTCCGTCGAGCTGTTTGTGATCACGCTGCTGCTTGCGCTGCCGCTGGGGCTTCCGATCGCTTTGGGGGAGATGAGCCGGATCAAACCGCTCAGCTGGCTCTGCAAGGCGTTCGTGTTTGTCTTCCGTGGGACGCCTTTGATGCTGCAGCTGTTCTTTTTCTATTTTTTCTTCCCGATTGTATTAGGCGTGAATATCGATACGTTCCCGGCGGCGGTTCTGACTTTTGTCCTGAACTATTCCGCGTATCTCGCGGAAATCTACCGGGGTGGCATCAACAGCATCGACAAAGGACAGTATGAGGCGGCGTCTTCGCTTGGTTTAAGCCGCTGGCAGACGACGTTCGACATCGTGATTCCGCAGGCGATGCGGGTCGTGATTCCGCCGGTATCGAACGAAGCGATCACGCTGGTGAAGGATACGGCGCTTGCGTCCTGCATCTCCATGGCGGAGCTTATGCGGGTATCCGAAGGAATGGTAAACCGGGACGGCTCTCTTCTTCCGTATATTCTGGCCGCCGGAATTTATCTGGTCTTCACGTTCTTCGTGACATTGATTCTAAGTCATGTGGAGAAACGTTTCTCCAGCTATAAGAGGAAGGAGCAGTAGTGATGGCGAATGTACTGGAAATGAAAGATATTGTGAAGGATTTTGGAGAGTTCCGGGCGCTGGATCATGTGAATTTCACCGTGAAAGAAGGGGAAACCGCCGCGATCATCGGACCGTCCGGCTCCGGGAAGAGTACGCTTCTCCGCTGCGTGAACTGCCTGACAAAGGTTACGGACGGCACGATTTCACTGAAAGGCGAAACATTCGTTGCCGATGGAAAATATCTTCCTGAGAAACAGCTTAAGAGGATCATCAGCCAGACAGGGATGGTCTTCCAGCACTTTAACCTTTTTCCGCATATGACCTGTCTTAAGAACGTAACGTACGCACCGGTGAAGGTGAAGGGTGTGCCGAAGGAGAAGGCGGAAAAGAGGGCGATGGAGCTTCTGGATATGGTCGGACTCGCAGACCGGAAGGATGAGTATCCGGAGATGCTGTCCGGCGGACAGAAGCAGCGGGTCGCGATTGCGCGTGGTCTTGCGATGGAGCCGGAAATCATGCTGTTTGACGAGCCGACGTCCGCGCTGGACCCTGAGATTACGGGCGAGGTTCTCGCCGTCATGAAATCGCTGGCGGAAGACCGTATCACGATGGTCGTCGTCACGCATGAAATGGGATTCGCGAAGGAAGTTGCGGATCATGTGGTGTTCATGAATCAGGGGAAGATTATGGAAGAGGGAAACCCCTCCGATCTTTTCGAGCATCCGAAGACAAAAAGACTGCAGGATTTTCTGGGATCGATGCTCCGGGCGTAATCGTATTCGAAAAAGACGGTGATCCGTTCGGGTGGGCAGGAAGAGAGCCCGCCTTTTTTAGAGTTTAAGGTATGTTGAGCCGGAATAAGGGTGAGCGATGAAAAAGACGGATAGACCTTCTTCAGAGAACGCACTTCAGAGCGGCGTTGAAAAGCCGTACGGACAGCAGCGGCTGGGCGCGGCGCTGACCGTGATCGCGGGAGTGTCCTGGGGATTCTCCGGGACATGCGCGCAGTTTCTGTTTCAGAATTACAGGATTCTTACGCCGGTCCGGCTCTGCGCGATTCGAATGACGTTCGGCGGCATTCTCCTGATGATTCTGGCGCTTTTACGGTATCGGGAGAATTTACGGCTTCTGCTTACAAATAAAAAAGATTTTCTGAAGCTGGTTCTGTTTGCTCTGGCAGGAATCACGTTCAACCAGCTTTCGTATCTGGAAGCGATTAACTATATGAATTCAGGCACCGCGACCGTCCTTCAGTATATCGGGCCGGTGCTGATCATGGCCGTTAGCTGCCTGATGGCCATGCGTCTTCCAAATAAGAAGGAAGTCCTGGCGCTTTTTCTAACCGTAGCCGGCGTCTTTCTGATCGCGACGCATGGAAATATCCACGCGCTATATATCACGCGGGCCGGCATGATCTGGGGACTTTCTGCCGCGGTCGCTCTGGTGCTCTATTCGATGCTTCCGGTGGGGCTGATCCGGAAGTACGGAGCGGTTTCTGTCATGGCGCCGGGCATGCTTTTAGGAGGCATCGTCATGAGCGTTTCGACTGGGCTCTGGTCGTTTCATCCGGCCGCGGGTACCCGGTTCTATCTTTTCCTGGCGATTATAGTCGTTATAGGAACCGTGATCCCGTATACGCTTTATCTTGTAGGCATCGGGCTCTGCGGCGCGGTGAAGGCGAGCATGATCGCGAGCGTCGAACCGGTTTCCGCGACGGTCTGCATGGTTGTCTTGCTGGGCGAGCCGGTATACGGCGCGGAGCTTGTCGGATTCGCATGCATTATTACAACGATTTTTCTTCTGGCAGGGAAAGAAGAGTGAATCTGTCTGCCTTTTTGTCAAAGTATCCCGCATTTCTTCCTGCGGATTCCCGATGAATCTGTGGGAAGCGGCTTCCGCTTGGATTTTCGTGGTTTCACCTTGATCATATTTGAGTATAATAATTATTAGCAGGAATTAAAGTCGGATCGAGATGTCCGGATAAGCAGAAAGGAGTTCAAAAATGGCATTTTTGGATAAACTGAAAGAAACCGGAAACACGCTGAAGGATACCGGAGCTTCTGTTGTGGCGAAGGGAAGTGAGACGGTTGCGGTAACGAAGCTGAAGGGCAAGATTGTGAACGAGAATAAAGCAATCGATGGGATCTATGCGGCAATCGGAAAGACGGTCTTTGAAAAATGCACTGCCGATGATTCGGAGATTCCGGAGCAGGCAAAGGCATATCTTCCGGAGGATGTGCAGAAGCAGTTCGATGAAATTAAAGAACGCCAGGAGAAGATCGCAGGGTTCGAGGCGGAAATCGAGCAGGTGAAAAATAACTGATTCAACGGATTCAGAGGCATAGTTTTTAGAGATACTTAGAGACATATTGAATTTTTACCCGCCGTTCGGAATTTTAGATATATACAAAATTCCGGACGGTATTTTTTTAGAGGACGAGGATGATTTATCTGGATAACGGCGCGTCCACGATGATGGATCCGGAGGCGCTTTCAGCAATGATGCCGTATCTGAAAGAGGAATACGGAAACAGCTTCGGTGTGTATTCGTTGGGACAGCGGAGCGGTCAGGCTGTTGAGCGTGCGAGGATGGAGATCGCGGAGCTACTTTCGGCGGATCCCGGGGAGATTTATTTTACGTCCGGCGGAACTGAGTCGGACAACTGGGCGCTCAGCCAGGCGCTTTGGATGAAGAACGGATTCGATTTAGAGAGCTCTCATGCACACGAATCGGAGAATTCTCAGAAAAAAAGGCGGCAGGAAAAACGATGCGTGGTTCTTTCATCGGAGATCGAACATCCGGCGGTTCGAAAAACACTGGAATATCTGAGGCGTTTCGGGGTTGAAGCGGTCCTCGCGGAAACGGATGGAGAAGGATTTCTGTCTCCTGAAAAAATACGAGCGCTGCTGGATGAATCATCCGCACGGCGAGACCCTGCCGGGCTTGTTTCTGTGATGGCCGCGAATAATGAAATCGGAACCCTGGAGCCGATCCGGGAAATCGCGGAGGAAGCCCATCGGGCGGGAGCGCTGTTTCATACCGACGCGGTGCAGGCGGTCGGACATATTCCGCTTGACGTTCATGCGCTCGAAATCGACTTTCTGTCTGCGAGCGGGCATAAATTCGGCGGACCGAAAGGCGTCGGGTTTTTGTATATTCGAAGCGGTCTGAATCCGGAGCCTTTCCTTCATGGGGGCGCGCAGGAAAGAGGGCTCCGCGCGGGCACATTGAATGTGCCGGGAGTTGTCGGCATGGGAAAAGCCGCGGCGCTTGCGAAAGAGCATCTAGAGGAGCGGATGGCAAAGGAATGCCGGCTTCGGAACCATCTGATCGACCGGATCCTTTCGGAGATTCCGGGTGCGAGGCTGAACGGGGCGGACCCCCGGATCGCGGATGCCCGGAATGCGGGAAACGGCTCGGACGTACAGGGACTTGGCGCTGCGGAAGAGAGTCTCGGAGGAAGGCTCCCGGGAAACGCGAATTTTATTTTTCCGGGAGTTTCATCGGAAGCGCTGTTATTCAGGCTGGATGAAGAAGGCATCGCGGCCTCTGCAGGGTCTGCGTGCTCGGCGGGCGCCATGGAGCCGTCGCATGTGCTTCTTTCCATCGGAAGATCGAGGGAAGAGGCCTTTTCGAGCCTCCGTCTTACACTTAGCTTCAGAAATACGGAAGAGGAAATCGATCACGCAGCGGACGTACTGGTCCGTCTGACGGAAGAAATCCGCCGTGTTAAATAGAGGTACAGAGAATCCGGGTAAGAAATCCGGATGTATGGGAAAGATTCCGGGTGAGAATCCGGGTGCAGGAAAAAGAATCCGATGCAGGAGGAATCCGGGTGGGTTCGTTCTTGCGTCTCATTTCGGAAACAGGCAGGGATGAATCAATGAGTAAAAATGCGTTGGCGGCGATGAGCGGCGGAGTGGACAGCAGCGTCGCGGCTTACCTTGCGATTGAGTCGGGTCTTAATGTCGTGGGTGCGACGATGAAACTTTATGATAATGGAACTGTGAGCTGCAACGCAAAAACCTGCTGCAGCCAGAAGGACATCGAGGACGCGCGGAACGTCTGCTATAAACTTGGAATCCGGTACCTCGTGCTGAACTTCGAAGCGGATTTCGAGAAAGAAGTGATTCGTCCCTTTGTATATGCCTATGAGAATGGCGATACGCCGAATCCATGCATTCGGTGCAACCATTCAATGAAATTCGGTAAACTCAGCCGGAGAGCCCGGGAAATGGGGCAGGATTTTGTCGTGACCGGCCATTATGCGAGGATTGAGTACGACAGCGATGCGGAGCGGTATTTTCTTCGGAAAGGGATTGATCCGAAGAAGGACCAGAGCTACGTTTTATATCAGATGACGCAGGAGGATCTGGCGCATACGCTGTTTCCGCTGGGCGGGATGACGAAGCCGGAAACCCGTGAAATTGCAGCGTCTTTGGGACTTGTCACCGCATCGAAACGGGAAAGCCAGGATATCTGCTTCGTTCCGGACGGCGACTATGCAGCGTTTATTCGAAGATATACCGGGAAAGAATATCCACCCGGCGACTTTGTAGACCGCGAGGGTCATGTGCTTGGAAGGCATCAGGGTCTGATCCGGTATACGAGAGGGCAGGGCCGGCATCTGGGCCTTTCTTTGACGCACCGGATGTATGTGCTGGAGAAGGATTATGAGAAAAACCAGATTGTTCTCGGAGAGAATGAGGATCTGTTTACAAAGGATTTAACGGCAAAGGACATGAACTGGATCATCAAGGAGCCTTCGGGTCCGATGAAGGTTTCGGCCCGTGTCCGCTACAGCCAGAAAGAGTCTCCGGCAACGGCATGGCCTCTGGAAGCCGGGCGGATGAAGCTGGAATTTGAAAATACGGAACGCGCGATCACGCCTGGCCAGGCTGTCGTTCTTTATGACGGGGACTATGTCGTCGGCGGTGGTACGATCGAGAGCGTGTAAGCTTATAATTGAGACCGTGTGAGCCGGAAATGCCGGAAACGGAAGAGGTACGAGAGGGGGAAAAGCGATGCAGGAAGATAAAGAGAAAATGATCCGGACAATTCCGTCCGAAGTGCAGGATACGTCCGTTTTGACACCGGGATTCCTCGTCTTGGAAGGCGGTGCGCAGAGAAGTGTTTTTACAATGGGAATTCTTGACGCGATGATGCTGGAAGGAATCCATGTCAGGGACGTTCTGGGCGTATCCGCAGGGGCTTTGGCGGGTCTTTCCTACTGCGCGGGGCACGTCGGGGAGGCGATGCGTTTTCTCCTTCAATATGCGGACGATCCTAATTTTATCGGGATTCAGGCGGCGCTCCGGACGCATGAGTTCATCAATTATTCCATTATGACGGATGCTGCGGCGGCTTGGGATGACTCGGCAAAAGCCCGTTTCGCGGATCCCCGTCGTCATTTTTACGCGGAGGCGACCGAAATGGAATCCGGCCGGCCGGTCTTTTTCGAGAAGAAGCGGGACGATGCCTGGAATGGTCAGATCATACGGGCATCGGCGGCGTTTCCGCTGATGGCGAATCCGGTGGAAATTGAAGGAAAGCATTACCTGGACGGCGGGTGCAGCATGCAGATTCCGTATGCGTTCGCGCTTGCGATGACGAAAGAGCCGATTCTTGTGATCCGGTCAAACCCGAGGGAGTATCGGGTGCGTCCGTCCGGAGGCATCTACTTCCGGCAGGTTTCCAGAACATATGGAAAATACGAGAAGTTCTGCGAGGCGATGGCGGATAACGTAGCCAGGTATAACAGGGAATGCGACGCGCTGGAGAAGCTGGAAGAGGAAGGCCGGATCAAAATGATCTGTCCGGAGCGTCCGATGCCGTTTAAGCGCTTTACACGGGATCTTGGCCGTATGATCCGCGGGTACCGGCAGGGATTCCGCCAGGCGAAGCAGGAGATGGACGAAATTAAAAACTGGCTTTGCGGGAAATAGGCTCTGCCGTTGACAGATTCCGGAGCTTCGGCATGTATGGATTTTCTGGAGATGCCGAAGCCTTGAAAGGTCGCGTTTCATGGCGCGGATCAGAATGAAAAATGAAAAAGCAGCTTGGCTGAGCAAGAAAATAAGATCTTCTTCTTTAGGACCCGGCCAGGCCGCTTTTCTGTTTTAAAAGGAAAATTTTCGACTATTTTGCGGCAGTTTGGCGGAGCGGCCTGGGAGTATGGCTGGAATCAGACCGATGGGAACTGGCTGCGGAATCTCTGTTCTCAAGATCTCGTTCGATGCCCTCAGTCGTTTTCGAAGCTTCTACGCCGCCTTTTCCGGTGTCTTTGTCTATGCATGCGTCCTTCGGAAGCGGCGCCTCCGGTTTTTCGGAGCGGTCGATTTTTGTATAATCTCCGATTCCGAGCGCTTCTCCGGCCGCGCCGATTGCGGAAATCGTATCCGCGATGTCCGAAGGAATGAAAATCTTCGTCGCGCGGCCGTCCGCGACATCTTTCAGAGCTTCAATGCCGCGAAGTTTCAGAACCGGATCGCTGATTCCGCTTTCATTCAGCATCCGGATTCCTGCAGCCTCCGCTTCATACGTGAGCCGTATGGACTGCGCCTCGCCTTCGGCGAGCGCGATTCTGGCTTCCTTTTCGGCTTCCGCCGCGAGAATTTTTGCCTGCTTGTCTCCCTCGGCGCGGGAAACAACGGCTTCTTTGTGCGCCTGCGCCTCCAGAATCGTCTGACGGCGTTCCCGCTCCGCGCGCATCTGCTTTGTCATGACTTCTTCGATTTCGCGAGGCGGCTGGATATTTTTGATCTCGACCCGGGTCACCTTAAGTCCCCATGGATCCGTAGCCTCGTCAAGAATCCCCTGCATCCGGCTGTTGATTTCGTCCCTGGACGTGAGCGTCGTATCGAGCTCCATTTCTCCGATGATATTCCGAAGCGTGGTCGCGGCCAGATTCTGGATGCCCGCGATCGGGTTTTCGACACCGTATGTATAGTCATGCGGATTAAAGACCTTTCCGAATACGACGCTGTCGATCTGCATCGTTACATTGTCTTTTGTGATGACCGGCTGCGGCGGAAAATCCAGCACCTGCTCTTTCAGAGAAATTTTTTTGACAACATGATCAATGATCGGAATAAGAACGTGGAAGCCGGCGTTCCATGTCGCATGATATTTTCCAAGCCGTTCTACAATATATACGCTTGCCTGCGGGACAATCCGGATATGAAAGAAGAGCAGGAAAAGAATCAGGGCGATCAGAATGAGAATCACGATAGGCATAATACCCTCCTTTGGAAGCTTTGAATTATTTGAATCAGTTCGAATCAGTCTGCGTCAGTTTGAATCCGTTCGATACAATCCGAATCAGTCCGAATCAGTCTGCATCAGTTGACGTCTGTCCGGGACAGGATCGCCGCCGGAGTCTTCCGCATTGTCCGGAAGACCGGAATGAGTCCGGACAGTAAGTTAAAGATTACGACGGTTGCAAGGCTGAGAAGGAACACGGCCGGCGTAATCCGGTACAGTGTCTGCATGTAGCTGATCTTAAGAATCTGCCTTAGAATCAGGTACATGACGATCGAAGCCGGAAGCGTCGTGACCGTGCTGATCGCGAGAATTTCCCCTGAGAACATCCGGTAAATATCTCCCTTCTTCACGCCGATCGCGCGGAGCACGCCGACCTCTTTCACACGGGAGAGGAAGGACGCGCGGAGCATTAGATAAATCTCAATCAGAGAGATCGCGAGAATGATGCCGGCCGTAACAAGAACACGGCGGACCCGGGTCCGGTTCGAACGGATGTACCGGTTCCTCGCCGCCTGGTACTGATCAACGGCGGGGACATTCGCCGATCGGAGCGAAGCGTACATCTCCGACTTTTTCTCCGGGGAGATCGTGATCGATTTCATCCGTGCCATCTTGTATATTTCATAGGTGGAATCGTTCACATAATACCCCTGGCTTCCGCGCGGATCCTTGTAGTAGCCGGTAACGGTGAGATTCGTGCCATTCACCTTCGTATTCAGTGTTTTCCCGATCGCGATCTGATCCGCCATCGAAGAAGGGATCACCGCCTGATAATCTCCGGTCGGCGCGCTTCCCTTCGTAATCGTGAATCCGTAGTCCTGGTTTTCGGAGACAAAGTTCCACGGCAGCACTTCGCCTTCAGATGATGGGTGCGGAACCATGGAGGAGACCGCGCTGTCATTGTCTCCGTTTCCCGATGTCTCCCCGTTTCCGTTCAGTGCTGCGGTAAGAAGGAGCGACGGATTCACGTAAATGCAGGGCGTCTTTTTGTTTGTGACGCCGACGATCGTAAACGGCTTCATGTATGGAAGGGTCACGGTCCGTCCGAGATATTTCTTCGGAGAGGTAAGACCGACCGCGCTTGCGTTCGGGTCATTCTCAAGAAGCGTCTGAATAACCATCTTGTCAACGGCGATTTCGTACTCGGAGGAAGGGAGCTTTCCGCAGATTAAATCGCTTTCCTTGAGCTTCTTACTGCTGGACAAAGAACCTGAGATCGTCGTGGTCTGTCCGCTGTTCTGTTCGTAGCTTCCGACTGGAAGCGTGAAGGAAACGGTGGAATCTCCCGGAATCACGTATTCGACGCCTTCTTTGTCCGCATACTGGCTGTAGATTTCCGGCGTTACGCTGTTTACCTTTACGTTCAGGTAGTTTTTATCCACGGTCGTAAATCTATCATCCGTAATATGCGTGATTCCGGCCGCGCTGCTGTACGCGTAAAGAACGAACATCGACGCGGCGACAAATCCGGCCAGAAGAATTTTTTTGAGCTTCGAATACCGGCGGATGGTGTGGAAGCCGTTTTTGTACGCTTTCCAGGGCCCGAAGATAGAACGGTATCGCGGAGACGTCGGAATTCCTTCTTTGGACGCGCCTTCATGGTCCTCTGCCGTACGGAAATATTCGTCGTAGTGGAACTTATATTTTTCAACCTCTTCCTGCGAAAGCTCCTGGTAGTGACCGTCGATCAGCTTTGCATCTTCCGTTCCGTGAGAGAGTGCGCCGCCGGTGTCGATAAAAATGCGGCCTCCCTGCACAGCGATCTTGATCTTCGGAATCGGCTCATTTTCCAGGAATTTTTCGTCGCCGTAAAATTCCACGTGGAGATCCCCCTGGGAGAGGTCTTTCTGAAGAGGAAGATCCTTAAGGTAGATCGTATTATCCGTCCGGAAGTCGAGGCCGCCCTTGCTGTGGTTTTCCTCGTCGCTTACAACCCGGCCGTCCACAATCCTGAGAATGCGGTCCGAGTAGAATTCCGCGACGTCCCGCTCGTGTGTGACCAGGATGACCAGCTTCTCCCGCGAGATGGATTTGATAATGTTCATGATCTGGACGGTATTCTGACTGTCCAGATTCCCCGTCGGCTCGTCCGCGATGATGATCGACGGATTTTTGGCGATGGCCCGCGCGATGCCGACACGCTGACGTTCGCCGCCGGAAAGCATTTTCGCGGGGCGGTTTTTGTACCGTGCGATGCCGACGCGGTCCAGAACATAAAGGACACGCCTTTCGATTGCCTTCGGATTTGTAAATCCGATCATGCGGAGAACCAGAGCGACGTTTTCATATACGGTTTCGTCTTCGATCAGGTTGTAATTCTGGAAGATATACCCGATCTTCCGGTTACGGATGTCATCTCTTCGTCCGCTGGAGCAGCCCGTCAGGCGCTCGTGATCGAT
>JAQXNW010000188.1 GCA_029098205.1 Eubacteriales bacterium
TGTTTCCTTTCTGCTCTTACTCTTACACATCTTGTATACACTATACTGTCATACGCCTTGTATACGTCTTTCACACACGGCGCTGCGCCGCCGCATATGCTGAAAATTTCCTGCTTATATTATAGCATTGAAAGCGCGGGCTTTTTATGATATTCTATTTCCGTTTATTAGTAAAAATTTTCCAAAAATTACATAAGGAGTTCTGATATACAAATACTTTTTCAGATGCGGATGCCCGGCGGATAACCAGAACTGCACCCATACGGAAGCAATTATTATTCAGATTCCTTAAATTGGAAAGGAGATCTGCTTGTTTCTTGACATTTTTCTAAGGGTTTTCACGATCTTCGCGATTCTTCTGGTGGGAGTTATCGCAAACCGCACAAAAGTACTGCCGAATGAATCCTCCCCGTATCTGATTTCGCTTCTGCTGAACATCACAACGCCCTGCCTCACCGTTTATTCGCTGATGCAGAGAAAAGTCACCGATTCCTTAAAAATCGAAAGCATTCAGGCCCTCGCAGGCACGACGGTTATGATCGCTGTCTCGGTGCTCCTTGGTTTCATCGTTGTCCGGCTTTTCCAGCGCGGAAAACGCCCGAATAACGGCCTTTTAGTCAGCATTTTCACTTCTGTAAACTGCACATTCATGGGATTTCCAATCTCGCAGCAACTCTTCGGCGATACGGTCTTTTATTTTGTCGTTTTGACCAACGTTCTCTTTAACGTGTTCTTCTATGGAATAAGCCCCATCATGATGAATAGCGGAAGCGGAGCCCGTGAGAATCTGAAAAAAGCGGGAAGAGCGTTCCGCACTCCGATCATGATCTCGATTTATATTGGCCTGTTTCTGATGATCACGAAGATTAAAATTCCGGAGCCGGTCACGAACTGCGTCGGCCTGATCGGTGATGTAACCGTGCCGCTCTCCATGCTCGTCATCGGTGTGCAGCTTGGATCCAGCCATCCGAAGGCATTTCTTAAAAATTACAAGATGCTGCTTTTCAGTATTGTTAAGATGCTGCTTCTTCCGATCGCGATGATTGGATTCGTATGTCTCTTCCCATTCGCGAACGATGTAAAAACCGCTCTGGCGCTCAACTTCGTATTCCCTGTCGCAGTCGCGACATCAGCGATCGCGGAGCAGGAAAACAACGATTACCATCTGGTCGCGGAAATCGTTACACTGACAACGATTCTGTCACTGATTACCATTCCGGTCTTCGCAACCGTGATAAAAGTACTTTTCCCGTTCTAAAGGAAAAGGAAGTCATTTCATTAAAAAAATAAAAAAACCGCTCTCCTGCAGGAACCGGAAATCGGAAATCCGAAGCACTTAAGCTCAGGTCCTTTCGATTCCAGCTCCTCTGAAAGAGCGGGTTCTTTAATTATCATCAAACTTCCGGAAACATCCGGAGAATTCGTTTGCAAGGGATCCGTTTTCCCTCCGCATCCCGTTTCCTATTGATTCAGTTTCTTCTCCAATTCGATCAGCTCCGGCGCGATATGGTCTTCTACCGTTCCGTCATCGACCGCCTTCGCGATCTCAGGTTCGATCGGAAGCCGCACGGTATCCTTAATCCCGAATTTCGCGGAAATATCCTCGATATGGCTTTCTCCGAAGATCTTATGGATTCCGCCGCAGTCCGGACATTTAAAGTAGGACATGTTCTCCACAACTGCAAGAACCGGAATATCCATCATACGGGCCATATTCACCGCTTTCTCCACGATCATCGAAACCATCTGCTGCGGAGACGTAACGATCACAATCCCGTCAACCGGAAGATTCTGATAAACCGTCAGCGGCACATCACCCGTTCCCGGCGGCATGTCAACATACATTACATCGATATCTCCCCAGACGCAGTCTTTCCAGAACTGGTTAATCACACCGCCAAGCACCGGACCGCGCCAGATTACCGGATCCGTATGATTTTCCAGCAGAAGATTCGTCGACATAATTTCAATTCCCGTCTTCGTCTTAACAGGAATAATCTGTTCCTCATCGTTCCCATACGGCTGGTCGAACGTTCCGAACGCGCTCGGAATGGACGGACCCGTAACGTCTGCGTCTAAAACCGCCGTATTCAGTCCCCGCGCTCTGGACGCCGAAGCCAGCATTGCTGTAACCGACGATTTTCCAACGCCGCCCTTTCCGCTGACAACGCCAATTACTCTCTTAATATTCGAATGATTATTCATCGGCGTCTTCTGAATTCCGCCATCCGTCCGCTCTGCGCAGTCTACCCCGCAGGAACTGCAGTCATGATTGCAATCCGGCATATTTCCCTCCTAATGATACAAGTAATACGATAATACCTTCTACTTTAATTCCCTGTTATACGAAAATTGAAACCATGTGGTCAAAGATTCCGGTCAATTCTATCGTATTTTTTGAAATACATTATCATTTCCATATTTTGCATTCTCAGAGCCGGCAAAATAATTTTGCTTACGTCAATATGATTTAAGTTTCATAATTCGCTGTTTTTCAACGCTTTTACGCACTGCAAGTTCACAAAATTATCGATCAATTAAAAATTTTTCGTAAAATCATTGACAAAGCAATCCGCATGTACTATTATTAAGACAACAAAAGAAGAAAGGAGTGATGCCAATGGTATCAAGATGTTTAGGACCCGGTGATATCGCAGGGCATCGTTCAAACTCCTCAAAACTTTGTCAGTGAGATCAGAAATTCAGCAGATTCACTTGTCACACGGTGTAGGGCTATAGGCCTGCCGGAAAAATAGCAGACTGACAGAACTGGCTGCGAGGGGTTTTGAGTGAGAGAGAACGAAAGCCCGGAAGGTAGCCGTTATCGTTAGGTACGGAAATGAAAGGAAGGTTTGACGCGTAGGTATGCGGGAACACTTCCGCAGAAGTTTCCTCTTG
>JAQXNW010000189.1 GCA_029098205.1 Eubacteriales bacterium
TATGGAAGAAAGAAGGTCAAAGACGACAATGGAACATTACATTGTGACAGGCATGACGTGCGCGTCCTGCCAGGCCCATGTGGAGAAAGCTGTGGCAAAGGTGCCCGGCGTCAAATCGGTCAGCGTCTCCCTGCTGACCAATTCGATGGCTGTGGACGGGACGGCATCGGACGAACAGGTGATCAAGGCGGTGGAGGATGCCGGATACGGCGCAAGGCCGCAGGCGGCGGGAGGGAAACCGGCTGGCGCGTTCGATGCGGGCGGATCCGGGACCGCCGCATCGGCCAGGCTGGCGGCTGAGGAGGAAGCCCTGAAGGACACAGAGACGCCGAAGCTTGTGCGCCGGCTTGAATTGTCCATCGCTTTTCTGATCCTTCTGATGTATATCACGATGGGTCACAACATGCTGAACTGGCCGCTGCCGGGCTTTCTGGTGCACAACCACCTCGGCCTTGCGCTGACCCAGATGCTGCTTGCCCTGACAGTGATGATCATCAACCGGGCGTTCTTTATCTCCGGCTTCAAGTCGCTGTTCCACGGCGCGCCCAACATGGATGCCCTCGTGGCGCTCGGCTCCAGCGTCTCCTTCGGATGGTCCGTGTATATCTTCTACAGGATGACCTGGATGATCACCGGCGGCGCCGCCAACATGGATCTCATGGAGCTTTACCACAACGAATTATATTTTGAATCAGCAGCCATGATACCGGCGCTTATCACAGTCGGCAAGACGCTGGAATCCCTGTCGAAGGGACGCACGACGGATGCCCTGAAGAATCTGATGAAAATGGCGCCGAAGACCGCAGTGGTGGAACGCGGCGGCAGTGAGGTGACGGTCGGCATCGACGATGTCAGAATCGGCGATATCTTTGTGGTCAGGCCGGGTGAGGCCATTCCGGTGGATGGCGTGATCGTGGACGGCGAGACAGCGGTGGATGAGTCCGCGCTGACAGGCGAATCCGTCCCGGTGGATAAAACTGCCGGCGATGCGGTCAGTGCGGCGACAATCAATCAGTCCGGCTTCATCCGGGCGCAGGCGTCGCGCGTGGGAGAGGACACAACCTTTTCCCAGATCATTCAGATGGTCTCGGATGCGGCCGCGACCAAGGCGCCGATCGCGCGGATCGCGGACCGCGTGTCGGGTGTGTTTGTGCCTGCCGTGATCGCCATTGCGGCGCTGGTCTTCATCTGCTGGCTGTTTGCCGGACAGAACGTCGCCTTCTCGCTCGAGCGGGCCATCACCGTACTTGTCATCTCCTGTCCCTGCGCCCTCGGCCTCGCGACACCCGTCGCGATCATGGTGGGCAATGGCATGGGCGCCCGCAGCGGCGTGCTCTTCAAGACTTCCGAGGCGCTCGAGAACGCAGGCAAAATTCAGCTTGCTGCGCTTGACAAAACTGGTACGATTACGGAAGGAAGGCCGGAGGTCACGGACCTGATCCCCGCGGCGGGCGTCACGGAGAGTGCGCTTCTCCGCAAAGCGTATGCGCTGGAGAAGAAGAGCGAACATCCTCTTGCGCGGGCGATTGTCGCACATGTGGAGAACCACGCTGGTACAGCCGGGGCGGGACAGAGCGGAGATGAAGTCACAGATTTTGCCGCGCTGTCAGGCAACGGGCTGGCGGGGAAGCTGGACGGGCATGTGCTGCACGGAGGGTCCGGTCGGTTCATCGCGACGCTCGCTTCCATCCCGGCAGATCTCGCGGAGAAGGCGGATGCGCTGGCCGAGCAGGGCAGGACACCGCTGTATTTTGAGGAAGACGGAAGGCTTCTCGGCATCATCGCCGTGGCCGATGTGATCAAGCCGGATTCTGCGCAGGC
>JAQXNW010000190.1 GCA_029098205.1 Eubacteriales bacterium
GATGCGCAGCCGATCTTCCATTCCGGATGTCTCTTCATCTCATAGAGCATCGTAACGATGATTCTAAGAGCGGAGCAGCCTACCGGATGTCCCAGAGAAATTCCGGATCCGTTCAGGTTGCAGCGATCCATCGGGATTTCAAATCCTGTTTCTTCCTTCATAAGCTTTCTTGCTCCGAGGAACTGCGCAGCGAACGCTTCGTTCACTTCGAAGTAGTCGATGTCTTCCAGCTTAACGCCGGCAGCCTTCGCGCACTTCGGAATCGCTTTTCCAGGTCCAAGACCCATGTACTTCGGCTCAACGCCGGCGCCGCACATGTAGATCATCTTGGCCATCGGCTTGATGCCAAGCTCTTTTGCTTTGTCCGCGCTCATGATGATAACAGCCGCAGCTCCGTCGTTGATTCCGGATGCGTTCGCAGCAGTTGTTACGCCGTCCTTCTTGAATACCGGGCGCATCTTGCTGATTGTGTCATAGTCGCAGTCAGGAATGAAGTGCTCATCCTTGTCCAGAACCTTGTCACCCTTTCTGGTGTGCTGGATAACCGGAACGATCTCATCCTTGAACTTGCCTTCTGCCGTCGCCTTCGCAGCTCTCTGGTGAGACATAACGGCAAGCTTGTCACACTCTTCTCTTGTGATGTGCATCAACTCTGCAACGTTATCTGCTGTGCATCCCATATGACCATTCGAAAGTTCGTCATACAGCGCATCATGAAGCATGCTGTCATAGAACTCTGCTCCGCCGGCTTCCGGAATGGAACCCATTCTGTATCCCATACGTGCCTTCGGAACAATGAACGGTGTCATCGTCATGTTTTCGGTTCCGATAACCAGACCGATTTCGGATTTTCCAAGCTGAATGTCGTTGCATGCAACTTCAAGAGCTCTCATACCGGAAGCGCAGTTCTGGTTTACAGTTACCGCATTGGAGCTTACGTCAAGACCGATTCTCATGGATACCTGACGAGCCGGGAGAGAACCCTGCGTCGCTGTGTAAACTTCGCCCATTACGATCGAGTCTACATCCTTAGGCTCGATTCCGGCACGTTTGATTGCCTCTGTACCTGCAGTGATCGCAAGATCTCTAGCAGAAACTTTCGAAAATTCTCCCAGGAATTTACCAATTCCTGTACGGCAGGCGCTTACAATTACTACGTCTTTCGTCTGCATAATGATTACCTCCATAAAGGTTCCGCGTACGGATTCATTTGATTTCATTCATATGATGTGAACCGCAGCATCTGTGATAAAACAGGAGTCCGAAGGTCCGTCCGGACTCCTGCAGTCATTCTAAGCTATTCTACATCGGTTGTCCACAGGGAAGCCATCGCCGGGCCGCCGCCTACGCACAGGGATGCGCAGCCGATCTTCCATTCCGGATGTCTCTTCATCTCATAGAGCATCGTAACGATGATTCTAAGAGCGGAGCAGCCTACCGGATGTCCCAGAGAAATTCCGGATCCGTTCAGGTTGCAGCGATCCATCGGGATTTCA
>JAQXNW010000191.1 GCA_029098205.1 Eubacteriales bacterium
AATACCGACGCTCGGCAGAAAAGAAAAAGTCATGCTTGAAGTTACGGTTCTGCGGAGTCTGGCCGGATCCATGCCGATGGCTTTTCCGGCATGGTATGCGCGCACGATGAAAATGACACAGGTGACCGCCACAAACAGAATGATCGCACCGCAGATCAGATATAAAACAGGACTGTTGAGTTCCTGAAGCATTCGTCTCCCCCTTTCCCGAAATCCAGACCTATACAGACAGCACTTCGTTCAGAATCGCTCTCATCTCTGCCGGTATCTGTTCCGGATGTTCCCCTCTCACCCGCAGGAACCGCTCCTGACCCGACCAGGCAGTTTCGTCTGGCAGGGTAATGGTTCCTTCCTCTTCGGGATGATTGTAATGGCTCATGCCGGCATCTAGACAGGCCCTCACGAGCGCCGGTGGATTGCCGCCGCCACCCACGACTGCACAGACGCCAGCCGCTCCCTCTCCTTCAAAGTAACAGTGCCGCCAGGTTTTCACAGCCTCCAGCGCACTGCAGCGCGCATCGGTTTCGAGTTCACTGCATTGGCTGCGAGGCACATCGATTCCGGGTTCCCGCAGCGAGCAGCATAACGCATTCCTTCCTGATTTCCCGCCCCGCTCTGCTCCATTCCCCGCAATATAGACAAAACTCCGTACGCATCTCCTGCCGGTATCGCCGCCAAATTCTGTCGTAGTCGTCCGCACACAGTCAAGGACGTGAACCGTTCCCAGAACTGCTTCCTCATACGTCCGGACCGGGTCCCCCGGAAAATCAGGTTCCATTTCAGAAGAACCGGCCACGGGATGAAAGGCAGCGCTCCGGCTGTTTCCTGCAAGCCCCGCTGCTCCATAAAGGCCAGGCGCGAGATGAAAAACGATCTCCGGTTCCGTTTTCATGAACGTCTCCCGGCAGAGATAAAGGTCCTTAACGCTCCCCGTAACCGCATGAAACCGCGGAGCCCCCTCCTTCTTCGGTGCTGTCCGGTCATGCTCCGAGCGTGCAGTAAGCCCCGAAAGATCAAACAGGCTTTTCCCTGTACCGAAGCTGCTGCCTTTTTCCGTCCTGTTCACGCCGAATCCGACGACATCTGCGCCGAGCATCAGCAGAGCCTGCATCAGCCAGCTTCCAGTTTCCCCGGTGAATCC
>JAQXNW010000192.1 GCA_029098205.1 Eubacteriales bacterium
CACATCATGATTTGCCTCAAGAAGCAGAACATCCGAATCCTGCAGGCATTCAACCGTATAATCGGTGTAGCATCCGAGATCGGTGCAGACGCAGGCCTTCTTTCCGCCGTGCAGGAAACGATAGCCCACCGGATCTGCCGCATCATGCGAGATATGAATCGGACAGACCGTGATATCGCCGACCGTGGTTTTGACATCCGGTCTGACCGCAATGAAGCGGTCAGGATCAATTTCCCGCCCGCCCGTCGTGCTGCGGACAGCCTCGATCGTCCCCGGCGTCGCATAGACCGGCGCATCTGTCTGTTTCGCAATCAGCCGCAGACCCGCGATATGGTCGGAATGCTCATGTGTGAGAAAAATGCCGTCGATATCCTTAAGCGACAGATCCATCTGCTTCAGACACTCCGCCGTTTTCTTCCGCGTCAGACCCACATCTACAAGAAGGTGCGTTCTGTCCGAATCAATGCAGGTACAGTTCCCGCTGCTTCCGCTTCCAAAACTAACAAATCTCATACTCACCCTTATGCCATGCGATCTGCGGTATCCGCGCGGAATCTGCGGTTCCGTCCGAGCGCATCCATGACCTGCCGCTCCATCGATGCGGCTGTGCCGCTGTTGTCGATGACAATATCGCAGTATTTGCGGAATTCCGCATCACTTAGCTGCGCCCTCATCATCGCATCTATCTTATCATCGGAATATCCGCGGGAGGCCCTCAGACGCGCTCTCCGGATTTCTTCCGAACAGTAAATATACCACATTTCATCCACAAACTTAAGAAACCCGTTTTCAATCAGCAGCGCAGCCTCGAGGAAGAAGTAATCATATACGCCCTCCTCTTCCGCCGCCTCCATCTCCTGCAGGATAAACCGGATGACAGCAGGATGGATCAGCGCATCCACCCTGGCGCGGAGTGCCGCGGAACGATAGATCCGGCGTGCTGCCTCCGCCCGGTCAAACGGCCCGCCTTTCTCCGGCACGAGAATGCCGTCCCCAGGCTTGCGGTATTCCTCCAGCAGAGCGATCATCGGCGCATAGCAGATGCCACCCGGCTCCTCGAGTGCTCTGGCTGCCTCGTCGGATTTCAGAATCCGGCAGCGCGTATGGCCGCGAAGAAAATCCAGAACAGTTGATTTCCCGCACCCAACTCCTCCGGTAATTCCTATTTTTCTCACAGTTCCTCCCTGCTTCGCCTGACAGCGATCCGGCTTCACGAAAGACTATTTTGCCTCATACCAGTCACTTCCGCTGTGCACATCGGTTTCCAGCCGAACCGGAAGGTTCGCCGCCCCCGTCATTTCTTCTGTCAAAATAGACCTGACCGCCTCCTCCTCGCCCGGCGCCGTTTCCACCAGCAGCTCGTCGTGAATCTGCAGAATCAGACGGGATGCTCTGTCTTCCCGGAGCAGCCTCTCCCAGACGCGGATCATGGCAATTTTCATAATATCGGCGGCGGTGCCCTGGATCGGCGCGTTCATGGCCACGCGTTCTCCGAACTGTCTGGTCATGAAATTGGAATTTTTCAGCTCCGGGATCGGTCTGCGGCGGTGGAAAAGCGTCAGAGAATAGCCCCTCTCCTTCGCCTCCCTGACACAACGGTCCAGATAGACCCGAATACCAGGATACGTTTCAAAATAGGAATCAATATATTTCTGTGCCTCGCTGCGTGAGATGTCGATATTTTCAGCCAGACCGAAGGCGCTGATCCCATAGACAATGCCAAAATTGACTGCCTTGGCATTTCTTCTCTGCAGTGGCGTCACTTCATCAAAGGGCACATGGAAAACCTTCGAAGCTGTGATACGGTGAATATCCCGGTTCTCGCGGTAAGCCCGGATCAGTTCCTCATCGCCGGACATGCTGGCGAGAATGC
>JAQXNW010000193.1 GCA_029098205.1 Eubacteriales bacterium
TCCTTGAACAGGAGGTCTGTGAGGGGGTTGCTGCCTGACTCGAAACGCATCAGCCCGATAGCCACGGAAGTGAACGGCCCCCTCAGATCGGCTACCTTATCCTCGACGCTCCCCGGCGCTTGCAACTGCTCCCGGTGATGAGAACCCCGCCTGCCTCCCGTATCGTCTGCGGTACGGGTCCGATGGCAGGCGCCAGACCATGGCCCGCGCGAAGGTGACCCGTACTTCTTAGAAGCAGGACAGCAGGATCGTGCAGGCGCTGGCCTACGGCGACCTCGGCAACATAACCGAAAGCTTCTTCGACGAAACCGTGCGGGCCACGTCCGAGCACCGCTTTGTCGTGCTGGTGCTGTGCGGGCTTGTCGGCGACGCCGCCTTTGCAAACTCGACGATCATCCCCTTTGGAATGCAGCGAGGGTGTCCCGTATGTGGGAGGATGGGCGTCAAGCACGTGCTCGTCAACTTTGGCGGGAAGCTCACCCTGAACATGGGGAATGGTCCAAACCAAAAGCGCGATTCTGGCGCAGCCGTGTAAACACACCGCTTTAAGATCAGTAGCAGCTCGAGTCTGTCAACCGCATCACGACGGCCGGGAGAAAGACACCGCGCAACTGGATGGCGTCGGCTTGGTAGAATCATGGACGTAGCAACAGGATCGCCTTTCGCCCGACGGCATGGGGGCTCAATGGACATTAACGGCAAGCGTCTCGCACTTTTCGACTCCCTCCTCAGCCGCGGCGGACTCCAGAAAATCCTCGATGTTGCCGCGGATATTCTCGGCAACCCGCTCTTCGTATGCGACATGGGGGTCAATGTCGTGGCGAAGAGCGACACCCCCGCGGTCGACGACCCTGCATGGTCCAACGACCCCTCCGACCATATCGCCGTGATCAGGTCGTCCGCGAAAAGCGGCGATTTCGCCAAGATGTACGCCACGGACGAGGCCTTCATCTCCTCGAACCCGGTATCTCCCCACCGCTATCTTGCGTCACGGGTCCGCGACGGCGGAGACGTGCTCGGCCATGTCGTGGTGATAGAGCAGTCCAAGACCTTTGATGAGGAGGACGTCAAAACGCTCCCCTTGGTCTGCCAGGTCATCGCATTCGAGCTTCGGGGAAGGCACGATGTCTCCGTCGACAGGGTGAACTATGGGACGATCGTCGACGATCTCGTCGAGGGACGGTCGGACAGCAGCGAGCTCTCGCAGAGGATGGAGAGGATCGGTGTTTCCCTTCCTCCCGTCATGAGGATCATGGTCCTGGACCTCGTCCAACCCGAGACGCTCATCTCGCCGGACTACCTGAGGCTGCAGGTGCTCCGGGCATTCCCCGAGGGGCTGGCGATAGCCCGTGGGCCACGCATCATCCACATCTTCGACGGGTCGGCGGATGGACGCGAGGTGGAGGCCCGCCTCGCGCGCTTCATCTACACCGACGGCCTCTCCATCGGTTTGAGCTGGCCG
>JAQXNW010000194.1 GCA_029098205.1 Eubacteriales bacterium
CGTCGTGCTGCAGCGCAACCAGCTCTTCAGCGGCACCATCAAGGAGAACCTGCGCTGGGGCAACCCCGACGCCACCGACGAGGAGCTCGTGGAGGCCTGCAAGCTCGCGCAGGCCGACGACTTCATCCGGCTCTTCCCCGACGGCTACGACACCTACATCACCCAGGGCGGCACCAACGTCTCGGGCGGCCAGAAGCAGCGCCTGTGCATCGCGCGAGCCCTGCTCAAGCACCCGAAGGTGCTGATCCTGGACGACTCCACGAGCGCCGTGGACACCAAGACCGACAAGCTCATCCGCATGGGGCTCGCCTCCTACATCCCCTCCACGACGAAGCTCATCATCGCGCAGCGCACGAGCTCGGTTCAGGAGGCCGACCGCATCGTGGTGATGGACCACGGCCGCATCGACGCCGTGGACACCCCCGACAACCTGCTGCGCACGAACGAGATCTACCGCGACATCTACCTCACGCAGAACAAGGAGTCGCACGACCAGCACATGAGCGAGCTCGAGGCGGCCGGGCGCTCCGGGCGCGACGAGGCGCAGGAAGGCGAGGCGAACGCCGATGAGTAGCTCCAAGGGAAAGCGCGCCGAGCGCCCGGGCCAGACGTTCAAGCGGATCATGGCCATGCTGTTCGAGTTCTATCCGGGCCTCGTCACCCTCATAATCGTGTGCATCGTCGTGTCGTCGGCGCTCTCGTCGCTGCCGTCGGTGTTCATGCAGGAGGCGCTCGACATCGTGGGCGACACCTGGAAGAGCGGCGACTGGGCAGCGGCAGGCGGGCCGATCCTGGGCGTGGCCCTCAAGCTCCTCGTCGTCTACCTCATCGCGTTCGCAGCCATCGTCGCCTACACGCAGATTGGCGCCGTGGTGACGCAGGGCACGCTGCAGAAGATCCGCGACCGCATGTTCGACCACATGGAGGACCTGCCGGTCCGCTACTTCGACACCAACGCGCACGGCGACATCATGTCCTACTACACCAACGACGTCGACGCGCTGCGCCAGATGATCGGCGTGTCCCTGCCGAACCTGTTGGTAACGGGCATCGCCATGCTCTCGACCTTCATCATCATGCTGTACTACTCGCTGTGGCTGGCGCTCACCGTTGCCGTGATCCTGGCGCTCATGCTGGTCCTCGTGCGGGTGCTGGGCGGCCGCTCGGCCCGCTACTTCCTGGGCCAGCAGCGCTCCATCGGCAAGGTGGAGGGCTTCGCCGAGGAGGCCATGAACGGCATGCGAGTGATCAAGGTGTTCACGCACGAGGGCCAGACGCAGGAGAGCTTCGACGAGCTGAACCAGGAGCTCTTCGAGGCGTCCAACACGGCCACCATCTATGCAAACACCCTCGGCCCCATCCTCATGAACCTGGGCAACCTCGCCTACGTGGTGGTTGCCCTCA
>JAQXNW010000195.1 GCA_029098205.1 Eubacteriales bacterium
GCAATAATTTTGATCCGGTCCTCCATCGGAAGATCCTCACCCCGCAGAATCTCATTGGCCAGAAGCGCTCCATACTCCGCATGATGCTCCCGGTTCAGGGCATTGCCGATGTCATGCAGAAACCCGGCGATCTTAACCAGCTCGATATCGTGTTCTGAATCCGTGAACTCCTTCAGAATCCTCGCCGCTCCCTCCGCAACGATCGCCGCATGCGCTGTCGAATGATCCGTGTAGCCAAGGCTTCCGAGAATTTCGTTCCCCTTCTTGTAGTATTCCAGCACCTCCGGATTCTTTCGGATCTCGTGGTATGTCAGCATCCTTCCCGTTCCTTTCCTCTGCCTACGCAGCGCAGAATCTGTCAATCAGGTACCATTCATTCCAATTCCGGCGGGTCTTCTGTCAAATTCCCGCTTCGGGCTGTCCACCTCCCCCGGAAATTTCGGGTTCGGAAGGAGCGGATTCTTTCAGTCCGGTTTCGAATACGACGTGCAGAGCCCTGCCGAAATCGGATCTCTGCATCGGCGCGATGATATGAAAGAACCAGTGGTACTCACCGGCTTCTGTCATGCTCCGGAACATGCCCGTGAGAGTGCCGCTTGGGCTATGCTCCATACGGGACCGCAGGGTGGAGACGTCCATGAACCTCGCAAACCGCTCCCTGTCCGCCGGATAGCAGAAATTCTCCTTCCACTTATGGATCACCGAAGACATGCTCTCCCGGCTTACCCCAACTCCCATCGGCTGATCGGACAGTGAGGATTTTACGCCCTCCACCGTGTCGTTTTCCAGATCGAGGATGGCGATATCGTGGCACAGATAGTAGAGATCGCTCATCGTCTCAAAACTCGTCTGATGGAGATCCTCAACATTGATTTCCACATACTGAATCTGGACCGTGTAAAGATAATGATCATCCTGCGCTGCCGCCACGGAACCAGTGAGCTGCATATAGTGATCGCCGGAAGGGTAGGCTGTCGTCTGCGGACCAGCCAGCTTCCTCAGCTGCTGATCGGCATACAGCCTGTGAAATATGTGAATCGGATCGCCGGGCGCGTTGATTTTGCGCTCCCAGTCCTTCAGATCCCCCACATGGTCCCTCACCAGAGTCTCCCGGTATGCCTGATTGGCAAAGAGAATCGTCATCCGGGCACCATCGTCGTCCACAACACAGAGCGGCTTGTCCGTGAGGTAGTCGATGCGGCTCAGCTTCGTCAAATAAGATCTCCATCCCGCCGGTTCCAGAGAAAGCCCTCTTTTCTTCCTGTACCGGGGCATCTCCGCAATGGGCGTCGGGCGTGCAAAATAATAGCCCTGTATCTTTTCACAGCCAATCTCCCTCAGGAAAAGATACTGGTCCTCCGTCTCCACACCTTCTGCCAGGGTGGAGATATTCAGTTCCTTTGCCATCGCCACGATGGAAGTGATGATCTTCTTCGCCTTTTCGTCAAAATCTCTGAGAAACGACATGTCGAGCTTCAGCCCGTCGAATGCATACCTCTTCAATACACCCAGAGACGAATAGCCCGAGCCGAAGTCATCCATCCACACCCCGTAGCCCATCTGATGGAATCGCCGGATGCATGGACCAACTTTGTCAATGCTCGTGACAAAAGCGCTCTCTGTGATCTCCAGACTGGTGTATTCTCTCGGCACGCCGTATTTCTGCGAGATCCGGTCGAGAACATCCGGCAGATCGTCATGCAGAAAGTCCTT
>JAQXNW010000196.1 GCA_029098205.1 Eubacteriales bacterium
CGCTGATGATCCGCCATGTCTGCAGCGATGTTGCCGGCACCTATTCCCTGCTGCTGACCTATCTGCAGCTGTTTACGGAGGCGGCCGTCTTCATCGCCCTGTTCTGCCTCTCCCTGGCGATGAGTCCCGGCATGACGCTGATCATGGCCTGCGCCGTCGCCCTGATCCTTCTCATCAACAAACAGGTCTTCGGACCGATTCTGCGCCGCTACGGCAATGATGTCATGCAGAACAACGCGAATGTCACAAAGTGGCTCATGCAGGCCATGAATGGCATGAAAGAGACCAAGGTTCTCAACCGGGAGAAATATTTTGTCGATCAGTACGACAACTCGGCGGGCAAGCTCTGCAAAATTCAGGTCGCCCAGTCCTCTATGAACAACATTCCCCGCCTCTCCATCGAGACGGTCATGGTCACCGGCATCCTGCTCATGGTCGGCATTTTTCTCGGGGATACCGCTGACATCGGCCCCATGATGGGCCGCATGACCATCCTGGCGTATGTGGCGATGCGTATCATGCCGAGTGCCAACCGGATTGCCAACTATGTCAACCAGATCGCGTACTACACGCCTTCCCTCAACGCCGTCGAGGACATCATTCTCCACTCCCATGACGTCAGAATCGACGACAAGTTCGAGGGCGCCGACACGATCGCCCCGCTCCCGTTCCAGAAGGAAGTCGTTCTCGACCGCATCACCTACCGCTATCCCGGCACGGAGACGGATATCCTGAGGGACGCCACACTCGATATTCCGATCGGCAAGTCCATCGGCCTCATCGGCCCCTCGGGCGCCGGCAAATCCACCACTGTTGATATTCTCCTCGGCCTGCTCCGCCCGCGCGCCGGCAAAATCACCGTGGACGGCATGGACATCAGCACGAATCTGCCCGGCTGGTACGCAGACATCGGCTACGTCCCGCAGCTCATGTTCATGCTCGATGATACCATCCGTGCCAACATCGCCTACGGCATCGCGCCGGACAAAATCGACGACGGCAAAATCTGGCATGTCCTGCAGGAGGCGCAGCTCGACGACTATGTGCGCAGCCTTCCGGAGGGTCTTGACACCTGCATCGGCGAGCGCGGCATGCGCATTTCCGGCGGCCAGCGCCAGCGCATCGCCATCGCCCGGGCCCTTTATAATGACCCTCAGATCATGATTTTTGACGAGGCGACCAGCGCCCTCGACAACGACACGGAGAAAGCCATCATGGATGCCATCGAACAGCTCCACGGCAGGAAAACTCTGATCATTGTCGCCCACCGCCTCACCACCATCGAGAAATGCGATGCCGTATACCGCGTGGAAAATCAGCAGTTCGAGCGTGTGAGGTGACAGAACCCGGGCATCTGACCGGAGCCGCAGAGATTCGTGTCAGACAAACGGTAAGAAAACGGAAATTGCAGTCAGAACGATTCCTTCAGATACAGAGGAAATAACAGAAAGGACCAAAATAATTGCCATGGCGCAGTCAGATGCGTTTTTTCTGATTCACAATTACAACACCGTACCGGATCAACTGCTCTCCTACTGCCGCCCGGACAATTATGCCATCGTGGACTGCTCCGACGACGGCGCGACACCGCAGATGCTGCAGTATGGCGGGTACCGCGTTTCGTTTGTGCCAAACACAGGTCACAACATCACCACCTATTTTGCATGGTTTGCTGCGCACTACGATGCGCTCCCTCCCCCGTGCTGACCGGCAAGGGCAACATGATTGGACGCCATGTGTCGGCCGAATACATGGACCGCGTGTGTGGCAACACCTGGTTCACTTATCTCTATGAGGAACGGGCTGCCCGCGCAAGGTATGCCAAACCATCCGCGGATC